>DATMXT010000243.1:0-7293 GCA_035561375.1 Terriglobales bacterium
TTATTTATTTGTCTATTAACCCGGATACAGGTAGTCTTGCATGAGGTGCCGCACACGGTCAAGGAAAGCCTCTTCCCCGAAGGTGTTGATTTTAAAGAGCACGGCCTGACTGCCGCCCGAGGCGATGGCCGACAAAAAGAGCTCGTCCCCGCGGCCCACCAGCGTGATGTTGAGGCTGACACGGTTTCCGCCGATCATGCTGTACCGCTCGAAAACCCGCACGGCGCACCGCACGTCGCCCGTCGCGTAGTCGCTGCCGTCCTCGAGGGAGGCCGAGATGTTGCCCTGCATCACGCCCTCTTCGAGCATGGAGAGGATTTCATCAAAGTTTCCCCGCAGCCGCTGTTCGTAAATTGCCATCCTATCCTCCCAACAAAACGGCGCACGCCGTGCCGATAAGGTCCTTACTATTTCTCAAACTTCAGTTTGCAGGTGGGGCAGCCGGCGGCAATCGTGTCGCTGAGTGTGAACTTCAGGCCGTTGGCCACCGCGATGTTGCGGTCGCCGTCCATGGCCATGTCGCAGAGCAGCGCGATGGTCTCATCGTCGAAGCCGAGCGCCTGCCAGGCCGTCACGAGGGGGCAGTAGTGGAAGTCGATTTCAAGGGCGTCGTCCGAGCTTGCCGGTGCCATCTCAAAGGTCTTCATGCCGAGCGGATCGAGGAAGGCGTCGGCAAAGGAGCAGATGCACTCGGCGCCGCCCCGTTTCTCCTTGAAGCCGGCGCCGTGAATCTGACCGGTGCGGGCGATGGCGCGGCGGGTGATGCCCTCGGCGTCCTCTACGCCGGCCTTGCGCATCTCGTCGAACATGAGCGCCATCCACATGGCGCGGTGGCCGATGGCTTTGCGGCGAATGTCGACCTTTTCTTCGCTGACGGTGGGGTTATTCGCAATTTTGGACATGTTGAACCCTCCTTTATATATGAGCACAGGATAAAATATTATACCTCCGCGTGGTCTTCGTGTCCACAGGAACCCGTCTCTACAATGCCAGAAGTTCCTGCTCCATTTCGGCAAAAGTCATTGAGCGGTAGCCGTCCCCCACGGGCTCCCCCTCAAGGCAGTCGGTCACTAAAATGGCGTCCATGCCAAGATGGGCCGCCGCCATGTCCTCGACGGGGCTGTTGCCAACCATGACGCAGCGGGCGGGGTCGCGCTCCCCAAGGATGTCCTTAAAGTAACCGGCTGCCGGCTTGCAATAGCGGCTGTTGGCGTAGTCGGTGACAAGCTCGAAGTCCTCCGGCACAAGGCCGATCCAGGCAAGGCGGGTTTTGACGGCGACGGCCGGAAAAACCGGATTGGTGGCAAGAATCAGCGAAAATCCCTTCTGTTTCAAAGCCCGGATGAAAGGGCCGCGATCAACTTTGCTGACAAGCACACCCCGGACGTCGTCGAACTCCTTCGCGTAGAAGTCATCCAGAATCTCCTCGAGATGCGGCCGACCAAAGACCTCCCAGAAGGCCTCACGGTTCGTGCGGCTGCCGTCGTTTTCGTACATGGCCGCAGTTCCCGCCCAGATGCTCTTAACGACTTCGTCCTTGTCATATCCGAACGGACAGATTCTTCTGCACAGAGCCCCAAAATAGGCTTTGACGAAGGGGTCCTGAATGATGGGAAGCAGGGTTCCGTCCAGATCGAAAAGTATGGTGTCTACCATTTCATCACTCCTTATGAAGAAGAGTATAGCAGGTTTTGGCTGCGCATACTACCTCTATGGAAAAGAGATTTGAAGGACTGTATTTTAAACAGCAGACGCATGACAGTGCCGTCTCGATCATTGCGGCGCTGCATGAAAAAGGCGCCTGCTTGCAGATTGTAACACCGCATGGGGCGCTGTATGAAGCATACCCCGAAGGATTTCGAGCTGTCGGAGGATACCGCATCGGGAGCAGCCTATTAACGCCCTCCGGCATTGCCCTCGACACACCGCACTGCCGCGGTACGGTCCTCTTTCGGGGCCTTACTCCGCCCCGGTACGACATCATGGGCCCCTTTGCGGCGGTACCTTTTATGGAGTGCCGGCATAAAGTGGTCAGCCTGCGTCACGGGGTGGCAGGGAGCCTGATGGTGGAGGGGAGGGAATACGACCTTTCCGGAGGTGTCGGTTACATTGAGGGGGACCGAGGCCGGTCGATTCCGCGCCGGTATCTCTGGACTCAGTACCTCTTTGAGGAGGGGTCCCTTATGCTGACGATGGCAGACGTTCCGCTCGGGCGCACCGTTTTCACAGGCATCATCGGCTTTGTGTATATGGGAGGCCGGGAAATTCGTCTTGCGACCTACCTCGGGGCGAAGGCGCAAAGGGCAGGCAAGTCGGTGCTGGTCCGGCAGGGGGACCTTACCTTCACAGCCGAAATGATGGGTAAACCCGAAAAGACGCTTTTCGCTCCCCTGAAGGGAGAGATGGTGCGCACCGTTCACGAGGAGCCGGCCTGTACCGCACGGTACCGACTTTTCCGGGGTGGAAGGACGCTGCTCGACCTTTTGACCGACAAGGCCTCTTTTGAATATGAATACTAACCTCTTTCCTGTCCCACAAATCCGTGTTATACTAAACTAAGCAAAAGGGCCCTGTGCGCATAGACGGGTGAGGGGGGAGAGCTTTGACCGACGCGGACTATATGGCGCTTGCAATCGAAGAGGCAAAGGCAGCTCCCCTATGCGAGGTACCTGTGGGGGCTATCATCGTGCGGGATGGCAAGGTTGTCTCCCGGGGGCACAATTTGCGGGAGAGCACGAAGGATGCGACCGCCCACGCCGAGATCGTCGCCATAAGGGCGGCCTGTGAAGCGCTTTTGGGCTGGAACCTGACGGGGTGTACCCTCTACGTCACGCTGGAGCCCTGCCCCATGTGTGCGGGCGCCATCCGTCAGGCCCACCTCAGCCGCGTCGTCTTCGGTGCATACGATCCGAAAGGCGGGGCGGCGGGCTCAGTCTGCGACATTTTCGCAATGCCCTTTCCGGGCAGACAGTCCGTCAAGGGCGGCGTGCTTGCAGAGCCCTGTGCAGAGCTCATGAGCCGCTTTTTTTCCGACCTGGTGCGGGAGGGCGAAAAAAACGCTTGCAATTTATAGAGTGCCGTTGTATAATAGCGTGTATCTGACAGCGAACATCGAGGGAGGTGAACCACATGCCGAATATCAAATCCGCGAAAAAGCGCGTCCTGGTGCAGGCCAAGAAGTCTCTGAATAACCAGAGCGTCAAGAACGCAATGCGTACCGAGCTGAAGAAGTTTGACGCAGCGGTCACGTCGGAAGACGAGGCTGTCCGCAAGCAGGCTCTCTCCGCTGCGACAAAGTGCCTCGATCAGGCTGCCGCCAAAGGAATCATACACAAGAACAAAGTCGCCCGCAAGAAGAGCCAGCTGGCAAAAAAAGCGGCGATGTAATAACAAAAAAGCGGTAACCCCGCTTTTTTTGTTGCCTTTTTTTAAAAATCACGCCATTAAGAAAAGCAGCGGCAGCCGTTTTATTTTTTTCAATTTGTAGCGGGCGGTTTTTTTGGCCACTGCGGCTTATACTACGACAGGGTGATTTTTTTGCTATACATTCCTCAGACAGACCTTGCAGTTGAGGCAAGGGAACTTGCGACGGCAAACAGCGGAGAGCTGGCGGGAGTGACTGCCGAGACCCACCGGCGGGCGGGCGCCGCCATTACGGAACTCAATATTGTTGATGCCGTAGGCGAAAAGGCCATGAACCGTCCGCAGGGGAAATATATTACGATTGAGCTCAAAGAGCCGCCGCAGGAGAGCGACGAAAATTTCGAAGAAGTGGTTGCAGCAATCGGGGATGTGATTGCCGACCTTATTCCAAACGGGGACGTCATGGTGGCGGGGCTTGGCAACCTCGGAGTTACTCCCGATGCCTTAGGGCCCAGAGCCGCTGCCCGGGTACTCGTCACCCGGCACATCACTGCGGCGGGCGGTCCCGGCGCCAACCTGTTTCGGCCGGTCACGGTCGTACAACCGGGCGTGCTGGGGCAGACTGGCGTGGAATCGGCCGAGGTAGTCGGCGGAGTTGCGAAGTCGGTGCGTCCGGCCGCCATCATCGCCATTGACGCCTTAGCCGCCCGCCGGCTTGACCGGCTTGGATGCACGGTACAGATCACCGACACCGGTATTCAGCCTGGGGCGGGAATCGGCAATCATCGGCAGATGCTGACTGAGAAGACGCTGGGAGTTCCGGTCATCGGAGTCGGGGTGCCCACCGTCATCTCAGCCGCCACCCTGATCGGTGACGCTGTCGTGGAGCTGACTGAGGAACCCTCATCGGCCCCGCCGCTGAAAAAATACGCAGACCTTTTTGTGACGCCCCGGGATATTGACACCATCATCGACCGCATGTCGGCCCTCATCGGCTTTTCCATCAACCACGCACTTCAAAAGGACCTTTCAGTCCAGGATATGCGATATTACGGATGTTAACGGAGCAGGCTGAGGCCCTTTGGAAATCAACATGAGAGCTCCAAAATTTGGTTGACAAAAGCAGCCGGCGGTGGTAAAATCCACAGAAAACCAAGAGAAGGTGATTTTGTGGACTTTATCATCCGTCCTGTGAGGCAATCTGACGCCGCCGGACTCGCCGAGCTGCGTTGCATGCCGGGCGTGTTCGAAACAACACTGGGACATCCTGCCTCCCGCATTGAGCAGACCGAGAAATTTTTGGCGGGAATGGGCGACAACAGCTTTGAGTTTGTCGCCGAAGCGCAGGGAAAGGTCATCGGCATGGCAGGTATCACCGTCTTTTCCGGGGCGCGCCTTCGCCACTCGGCGGGCTTTGGCATCATGGTGCACCGGGAGTGGCAGAACAAGGGGGTCGGCACCGCCCTGATGAGGGCCATTCTAGATATGGCCGATAACTGGCTTATGCTGGAGCGGGTTGAGCTTGGCGTGTTCGCCGACAATGTTGGGGCCATTCGGTTATACGAGCGGATGGGATTTGTGGTCGAGGGCAGAAAGCGCCGCGCCGCCATTAAAAACGGCGAATACGCCGATGAAATCATCATGGCGAGGCTGCTCAGCGAACAAAAGAAATCATAGAAACCAAAAGAGTCTCCGCATTTTGCGGAGACTCTTTTTGTAAAACATGCTTATTTTCCGCCCATGAAAGCGTAAAGGATGATGCCGGCCTCAGCGCGGTTCGCCGTGCGGTTTGCGGCAAACTTACCGTCAAAACCACCCTTGACAAGGCCTAATCCACGGGCGATGGCGGCATAGCCCATGTACTCCTGCGGAATTTCATCAGAAAAACCGGGGTTCCAGATGCCGACAAGCTCAGCCGATTTCCGGAAGCCTGCGGCCCGCAGCAGACAGCGGATGAGATCGCCGCGTGTCACGGTAGAGTCGGGGGCGCGCTCGGCCGCCGTCAAAAAGCCGTAGCTCTGGGCGAAGCTGTAGAGGTCGTCGTCTTGGCCGTTTCCCCAACCGACAGCCGTTGCGAAAAGCTGCAGCATGTCGCGCTGGGTCAATGCCTCATAGGGGCGAAGTTTTCCGCCTTTGAAGCCAACGCCGTACGTCGCCAGGAGTTTCAACTGCGGGAAACCGTCGGCATCGTCATAGGTGATGGGGGAATCCTCGGTAATGGGGCTGTAGAGCACCTCGCCGGTCTTGGCTGCCACCCCCAGAGGAGAGCGGTCGGCCGTCAGCCGGTACCCCAGCATCATTTCATAGAGGTATGAGTAGCCATACTCAATATAGGGCTTGAACTCAGGGGCTGCTGGGTCCAGGTATTTCGGAATGTCAATGTACTGAAGCTTGGCCTCAAAAGCAGAGGCATAAGCGGAATGCGCCTGTTTCTCTGTGATGAGATTCTCCGCCTTTTCAAATTTGACACTGTCATCAAAGCTGTAGTAGAAGCTTGCAATGCTGCCGTCAACGGGGTCGATGTCAACCGAGAATTTGTTGGCGGGGTAGAAGTAGCCCTGCTCCTTTTGGGCATAGACGAGGCTCAGGGCGTCGCCGCTGTAGAGCGCTGTCTTTGCGAAGTTTGCCGCAAAGAGCCTTGCGAGAAAGCCCTCGGCTGTGGACTTGGCTTTGGCGGCGCTGTACTGGGGGACCTTGTCATCCGCATAGGTGCGGGAGGAGTAGAGGCTCATCAGCTCGCCCGTCATGGCGTCAACCGTGATGTATTTGCGGGCGACGTTGTCTTCATTGCTGCCCTTTAAGGTGTACCGCAGCGTGGCGATCAGCTTGTCGTCCGCGGCGAAGTAGTAGTCGGTGCGGGAGAGGGTGTACTTTGACAGCGCAAGCTCGGGGATGGCGGCAAGTTTTGTGTCCATGGCCGCGCTGTCAAGGGCCCCCTTCAGCTTTTCGGTGCCGGCGATTTCAGTTTCGGTCAGTGCGCCCGAGAGGCTGTTTGAGGAGTCCTCGGCGGAGGGAGAAAGCGACTTTTCGTTGACGCCGCGGCCGTAATAGTCGTAGACTCCGTTATACAGCTCGGTCAGATTGATCAACTTGCCACTGACGGCATCAACGATATACTCGTCGCCCCATACCGGGATGTATCGCAGCACAGCAATTCCCTCATCCCCCATGACATACTCAAGCTTGAGGGAGAGCTTTTCGGCAAGCGTCGCGTGGGCCTGCGCGGCCGTGGCCGAGGGCGCCGGGGCCGGCGGGTCTTTGAGGTACTTGTCGGCGGGATTTGTGCGGCTGTAGCTTGTGACGACGCCGTCCTGCCCGACCGTGACCGACAGGTTCATGGAGGTCGGCAGGCCGTCGACGAGGACAAAGCCGTAACAGTAGCGGCTGCCGGTGTTTAAGGTATTGCCGCTTGAGAGGGTGAGGTCGGCCGACTCCCTGTCCCCGAGCAGCTTGTTCGCGTAGGCTTTGGCAATCTCCAGGACCTTCTCGTTTGTCAGGGAGGGCAGGGCCGGCGCGTACGCGTAGGAGCGTTCGACAATGTAGTCGGCGTTGCGGCTTAAACGGTAGCTCAGCACAAGGCCCTCGTCGGTGAGCTGGGCCGATGCCGAGGCGTCGTCCGAGGACCAGGATAGGGACCAGGTGCGGGAGAGCCCCTCTCTCGGATAGCCGGAGAATTTCGTGTAACTGTCCCCAATGTCGAGCTGGCTCTTGGCGAGCAGCGTGATGCGGCCAAGCTCATCTTGGAGCTCGGCTGCCCCGGCGGGGAGCGCAAGGCCGGGAAGCATCAGGCAAAATATGAGAAGTATTGCAACAAGTTGTTTCATCAGACATTCCTCCTTCGCGATTTCAGTCGCTGCGTCAGGGAAAATGTTCCGGAAAAATGGGAGTCTGCGCCGGTTTTCAAAGAGCTCTTTTCCGTACATCAAAAAC
>DATMXT010000244.1:0-5700 GCA_035561375.1 Terriglobales bacterium
GTCATCGCCGGCATCGGCGTGCCCCAGGTCTCGGCCATTTACAACGCGGCCTCAGTCGCCTCGCAGTACGGCATCCCGGTCGTGGGGGACGGCGGGCTCCAGTATTCGGGCGACATCGTCAAAGCGCTGGCGGCCGGCGCAAACGCCGTCATGGCGGGGTCGCTGTTCGCCGGGTGCGACGAGTCGCCGGGCAGCGAGGAAATTTATCAGGGCCGCCGGTTTAAAGTCTACCGCGGCATGGGCTCTATTGCGGCCATGAAAGAGGGCTCCTCCGACCGCTACTTCCAGGAGGGCACCAAAAAGCTGGTGCCGGAGGGCGTCGAGGGCCGCGTGCCCTACAAGGGCCATGTGTCGGAGGCCATCTACCAGCTCATGGGCGGCGTGCGCTCCGGCATGGGGTACTGCGGGGCCGGGACTATCGGGGCGCTGCAGGCCGAAGGGCAATTTGTGCGCATCACGGGGGCCGGACTCAAGGAGAGCCACCCGCACGACATCTATATCACAAAGGAAGCGCCCAACTATTCCATCAACCCGCAGTAAGCAGGACTGCGCCCTGACAGCGGAGGCACAGGGGTTTTTGCCCCAATTTCAAAGGCAGGGATAAAAATGAAGTACAAACTCGTTGTGGACAGCAGCTGCGACATTCCGCCCGAAGTCATGGAGCGCCTTGGGGCGATCAAGGTGCCGCTTGTCATGCTCATGGGAGAGCGCTGCTACATCGATGACGACAAGCTCGACGTCGCGGCCTTTGTCGAGGACATGACGGCCTTCAAAGGGCCCATGCACTCGGGGTGCCCGGCGCCGGCGGAATTTGCCGCGCACTACACGGGGGACGACCCCATCTTTGTCGTCACCCTCTCATCGAGGCTTTCGGGCTCCTATGACTGCGCGGTTGCCGCAATCGAGCTCGCCAGAGACCAGGGGACGCCGGCAGACGTCTACGTCTTCGACTCCAAGAGCGCCTCGGGCGGCGAGGTGACGGTCGCGCTGCTCATTGAGGAGCTGGCGAATGCAGGCTGCACAAAAGAGGAGATTATTGAGAAGGTCGAGGCCCACATCAAGCGGCAGGAGACGCTCTTCATTCTCGGCGACGTCACAAACCTTGTCAAAAACGGCCGCATGAACAAGGTCACCGGCACCTTTGTCTCGGCCCTCCACATCCACCCGCTGCTCTCCTCTGACGGAGACGGCAACATCATCATGCTGGACAAGGCCCGCGGAATGGCCGCCACCGTCAAGCGGCTGGTCGAGGTCATCGGGGAGCGGTGTCCGGCGGTGGCCGACAAGACGCTGGTCATCGCACACTGCCTGAGTCCCGATATGGCAAACTACATGCGGGCCCTCATTGAGGAGCGCTATGCTTTCAAGAAAATCGTGCTCTACGCCATGGGCGGCCTCTCCTCCATGTACGCCGCAAAGGGCGGCGTGCTGGCGGCCTTTTAAGACAAAATAAAAAAGTCCTCTGCTGATTTTTAGCAGAGGACTTTTTAATTATCGTAGGTCAGGGGACATAGACCATGTCGCGGCTGATTTCACTCAGCGTGAAGGCGCCGCACATCCACATGGCACTTTTCAGCTCGTCGGCCAGTTTTTCAATGTAGAAGCGAATGCCGTCCGCCCCGCCTCCGTAGACGGCCGTGACAAAGGGCCGGCAGATGAGCACGCCCTTCGCGCCCAGCGCAAAGGCCTTGAAGATGTCGGCGCCCGAGCGGATGCCGCCGTCGACCAGCACCGGCACGGCGCCGGCCACGGCCGAGACGATGTCCGGCAACACCTCGGCCGTCGCCATACACTGGTCGAGCACCCGCCCGCCGTGGTTTGAGACGACAATGGCCGTGGCCCCCGCCTCAATGGCCTTGGCCGCGCCCTTCGGGGTCATGATGCCCTTGACGATGACCGGCATGTCCGCCATTTTGATGACCTCGGCGAGCTGCTCGGCAGTGATAAACTTGGCCTCATGATTTTTCTTGAAATAGGGCAGTCCCTGCGAGTCGATGGCAATGGCCATCGCGTAGGCGCCCGACTCGTGAATGCGGGCGATGCGGCGCTCCATCATGTCAAAATCGTAGGGGATCATGGCCGGAATGCCGATGCCGCCCGCCTTTTTGATGCCCTCGATGCTGTTGTCAATGGTGTCGTTGGTGAAGGCCACCGTGCCCGCGGCTGCGCAGGTTTCGACCATTACAGTGTTGTAGGAGACGTCGTCGTACTTTTCGCCGTAGTGCATTTTGATGCCGCCGGTCGGCCCGGCGTAGAAGGGGACCTCGAAATCGCGGCCGCAGAGGGTGGCGCGGATGTCGACCGGCCGGTCCTCATGGATGGTGTCCATGTGAAGGCGTATCTCTTTCCACTTGTCGAAATTGCGCACCGCGACGTCGCCGCTGCCCAGTGCTCCGGGGCCGGGGAAGACAGCCTTGCAGGCTTTGCCGTTGCACTCGACGCAGGCCTTGCAGTAGGCTCCCATGCCGCTGCGGGCACTCTCCATGAGCTCTTTGTAATTCATCACGTTCTCCCTTTCCTCGTTGACTTTTACCGTTAAAGCAGTTCTTTCAGCTCTTCCAAAGACACCACCCGGGCAAAGGCGCGCAGCGCCGCCATAAAAGCGGTGTGCACCTGCATGGCGGGAATGACTTCGCCTCCAAAAGCGAGGGCCTTTGTCGCGCAGGCGTCATGCACGAGCAGCACCTCATAGCCGAGCTCGCCGGCGGCCCTCGTCGTGGAGTCGATGCACATGTGGGACATCATTCCGGCGATGACGACGCGCTCGACGCCGAGGCTTGTCAGGGCGGCGCCGAGCGGCGTGCCGATGAAGCTGTTCGGTGCGTGCTTAATGAAAACCTCCTCGTTTGGCAGCGGGGATACGACTTTTGCCGTCTCGCTGCCGGGGGTGTCCGGCAGGAAGAAGGAGGCGCCCTCATCCTGCGAAATGTGCCGGATGTGGAAAACGGGCCACTCATGGACGCGGAAAATGCGCAGGATTTTCCGCGCGGCGGCAGCGGCGGCTTCGGCGCCGCAGAGTTCACTCCTTCCGCCGGGGAAATAATCGTTTTGAATGTCGACTAAAATGAGCGCCGTTTTCATGAAAGTCCCCTCCTATACGAAATATGCCTGTGCGGAAAGCGCAACAACAAAAACGGCCGCCCTTATGTACAGGGCGGCCGTTTTGGAGCGGATGACGAGGCTCGAACTCGCTACCTCGACCTTGGCAAGGTCGCGCTCTACCAGATGAGCTACATCCGCAATTGCCCTGTCATTATAGCAACCGGGGGCTTCGTTGTCAACCCCGGGAAGAAAACACGCACCCGCAAAAATTCTGCCGATAGAGCCCGTACTGCTTTGAGAGCGCTATGGAGCGAAGATAGCCGTTTTGTTTTTTAAAGTCGCTGTAGAGCCACCGGTCGCCGCAGAGCTTTTTGCCGATGTCGTTGATGAGGGCGGCGTTTTTGTGGGGACTGACGGTGAGGGTCGTCGTGACGAGGTCATACCCCGGCAGGGCGGCCGCGGCCGAAAGGCGCTGCTCAAAGCAGACGGCGCACCGCGCCCCGCCCTCGGGCTCTTCTTCAAGGCCGCGGACGGCATCAAGATACCTGTCCGGCTCGTAGGCGCCCTCGATGAGCGGGAGGTTCAGAGTGCCGAGCAGCCGCCGGAGCTCTTCAAGCCGGCGCAGGTACTCCTCCTCGGGCTGGGTGCTTGGGTTGTAGAAAAAGACCGTGAGGTCGTATTCGCCTTGCAGCCGTTCAAGGACGGCGGTGGAGCAGGGGGCGCAGCAGGCGTGCAGCAGCAGCTTCTTCATTTGGCAAGCCTCATGAGCGCGGGCAGGGTGCGCTCAAGGGCGACGCCCTCCCGAACGGGGGCGCCGAGCCGCCCTGTGAGCGCAATGGTCTCGGACAGGTACTCAGTTGCGAGCTTCAGCGCCTTTTCGAGTGGGTATCCGATGATGCGAAGTCCCCCGAGCACGGCGGTGAAGAGGTCGCCGGTGCCGGGGTAGCAGCCGGGGAGCCGCGGACAGTGGACGGTTGTGGTCT
Source organism: Terriglobales bacterium (assembly GCA_035561375.1). GTDB lineage: Bacteria > Bacillota > Clostridia > Oscillospirales > Feifaniaceae > DATMXT01. The sequence continues at coordinate 4,026 of DATMXT010000244.1, forward strand.
TCCCGGTCTCGCTCTCGTAGGCCAAATTCGTATAATAGCCCTCTTTGATGTTAAGTCCTGTGAGCACGCAGGTTTTAACGCCAAGCCCCGCCAGCTCCTTGGCGCAGCGCAGGGCCTCCTCCTCGTCGATGCGCCCTTCCGAAAACCTGCGGCCAGTCAACATGCAGCACTCGGTAAAATTGGGGGTGGCGAGGTCGGCCATGCCCACCAGCACACGCATATTTTCGGCCATCTCCCGAGTATAGGTGGAGTAGAGCGCACCGTCGTCCCCCATGACGGGGTCGACGATGCGCATGGCCGGGTGCGGGTATTCCTCAAGCACCGATTTTACGATGCCGAGCTGTGCGTAAGAGCCGAGAAACCCCGAATATATGCAGTCAAAACGGATATCAAGTGCCGCCCAGTGGTCAAAGGTCGGCCGGATGTCCGCCGAGAGGTCGTGGAAAACAAAATCCGTAAACCCGCCGGTGTGGGTTGAAAGCAAAGCCGTCGGAACCGGGCAGACCTGAATGCCAAGAGCCGACATCGCCGGCATGACGACGGTCAGGGCGCATCGGCCAAAGCCCGAGATATCGTGAATTGCCGCCACCCGGGGCAGCGGGGTCAGTGAATAAGACATGGCGCTCCCTCCTGTATAGAGCTTAACATTTATACCGGCACATTACAAGAGGGTTGACAAAGAGCAAGTCCTGCGGATATACTATGCTGAGCACATGGGAGGGAGTCAACCAATGAAGTACAGTTACGAGCCCAGCGGAGTATGCTCCTACTTAATTGAATTTGAGATTACAGACGGCATCATCCACAACGCGCTGTTCCACGGCGGGTGCGACGGCAACGCGCAGGGGCTGTCTAAGCTTGTCGAGGGCATGCCGGCCGACAAGGTCATGTCGCTCTTACGCGGTATAGACTGCGACGGCAAAGGCACCTCCTGTCCCGACCAGCTGGCGGTCGCGCTGGAGCGGGCGCTGGCCGGAGAGCTTAAATAATCTTTCCTCTTCCAAAGACATGAAAGGGCGCGGATTTCCGCGCCCTTTATTTCATGTCGTTTTTTGCCCGTTCCGGGGGAGACGGCGGTCCGCTGCTATTTTTCACTTTGCGCCCCGTCTTCCTCCGAGTAAATCAAATCGTCAATGTCGGGCAGGCAGATCATTCTCACACAGTCAATCATAAGGGTCACTCTTTCTTGTCTTTAATCAATAGAGCTATTATATTCTTCTACCCGCGTCAAGTTTCCATACAACCTGTCGAAAAATGTCCACCCAACATAATCTACCTTCTTGACTTCATGTCCGGAAAATTATACAATATGTGCCATGAGAGCCGTGTATGGGGGGAACTGGAATTGATTATTACAGATAATGCCAGGATTGTGCTGGAAAAACGCTATCTGGCAAAAGAGGAGACCGGCCGCATCACCGAATCGGTCGAGGGGCTGTTCCATCGGGTGGCGGGAGCCATTGCGGCGGCGGACAAAAATTACAACGCCGCGGCCGACACGGAAGTCCTGGAGGGCCGGTTTTACAAGCGCATGACGGCGCTCGAGTTTTTGCCAAACTCGCCGACCTTAATGAACGCCGGGCGGCCCCTCGGTCAGCTCTCGGCCTGCTTTGTGCTGCCCGTCGAGGACAGCATGGAGGGGATTTTCGATTCGGTCAAAAATGCGGCTTTAATT
>DATMXT010000245.1:0-7194 GCA_035561375.1 Terriglobales bacterium
ATTACATATTTTTGCGTGAATTTGCGCAGCATTACAGGCCCGTCACAAAGCGCGTTTTCGCCTTGCCGTATAAAAAACTTCAAAATTTTCCCCGCTTTGTCTATATTACGGCGACAAAAGTGAATAAAAAACTGTTGCGAACAGTGATAAGAAGCTATATAATATACACCAAATACACTTAGTTGACAGTGTCTGCGCAATTCTACGGGGGAGGGCGGTGCTGCATGGAAGCCACTAATTTGTTGAAAATCAATATGCTGGGCGAGTTCTCAATGGAGTATCGCAACGCCATTATCAACGACAACGCAAGCCGCTCTAAGAAGCTCTGGATGCTGCTGGAGTATCTGGTCACCTTCCGGGGAAACGGCGTCTCTCAGGCCGAGCTCATCGACCTGCTCTGGAGCGACGAGGAGGGCGGCGACCCGGCAAACGCGCTCAAAGCCATCGTGCACCGCACCCGCGACCTGATCGGCAAACTGGGGCTTGACGGGAAAAGGCTGATTACATACCACCGGGGCACCTACTCCTGGACGCCGGACGGGCTTGATGTCATCATTGATGTCGAGCAGTTTGAACAGCTCCTCAGCAAGGCCGAAGTTGCGGAAGACGACGAAATCCGGCTGAAATACCTGCTTGACGCGCTTGGGCTCTACAAGGGCAGCTTTCTGCCCCAGACGGCGCTGGAGCGGTGGGCGGTTCCCATCAGCGCCTATTACCATACGAAGTTCATCGCGGCCGCCAAGCGGGCGGTCGACCTTCTGGCCGAGGTCGGGCGCTTCTCCGAAGTGGTCGAACTCTGCCGCCGCGCGTCGGTCATCGACCCCTACGACGAGAGCCTGCACATGGCGCTCATCCGCGGGCTCTACGGCAGCGGACAGGCCCAGGCCGCCCTTGCGCATTACGAGTACGCCACCGACCTGTTTTTCACCCATTTCGGGGTCAACCCCTCGCCGGAATTCGTGGCGCTCTACAAGGAAATCACAAAGACCACCCATTCGGTTGAGCAGGACATCGGGGTCATCAAAGGCCGCATGCAGGAAAAGGGCTCCAGAGGCGGCCCCTTCTACTGCGAATTCGAGGTCTTCAAGGACGTCTACCGGTTGGAGCTCCGGGCGCAGGCCAGAACGGGCCAGATCGTCTGCCTGGGCCTTCTGACCGTCGCTGCGGCCGACGGCTCGAGGCCCTCTCAAAAACAGCTGGCGGCCTCCATGGACAAGCTGTACCAGGCCACCGTGCGCACACTGCGGCAAAATGACATCTTCACGCGTTTCAGCATCTCCCAGTACCTCATCATGCTGCCGGGCGCCACGGTCGAAAACGCGGAGACGGCGGTCGGCCGCATCATTCGCTCCTTCCGCCGCGAAAACCCGAGGCTTGCCACCATGGTCCGGTACCGGCTGCAGCCCTTAAACCCGGTTGAAGAGCTGGCGGCAATGGAGTAGACTTATCCGTTTATTCACGCGCATGCGGCCCTCCGCATGCGCGTTTGTCTATCTATAGAGGTTTTTTGTAAAAGCCTATTGTTTTTCTTTTCACACAGGTGTATAATGAGCTTGCAACTTCGGGGCGGGGTGAAAGTCCCCACCGGCGGTAGAGCCCGCAAGCGGGGCGATCCCCTGCTGACTACGGTGAGATTCCGTGGCCGACGGTAAAAATCCGTGTTCACAGCGCAAAGCACGAACACAGATTTGACAGTCCGGATGAGAGAAGTTGGCGCCGCAAGGCGCCTCTTTGGTTTGCCCTGGGTTTACGCCCGGGGTATTTTTATTTCTCAACTTCTCCGAAGCAAGTATCTGTTTGGAGGAACCGCACATGTTGACCACAGTAACCCGTATCCCCACCCGCCGCTTGACGGGGCGGACACAGCCGGCAGACCCGGCATTTCCGAAGGAGGTGGCGTGACAATGTCTGAGGCAAACGTCAACCAGAGAACCCGCAAGCTCGTGGCCATTGCGCTGCTGGCCGCCGTCACGACCATCCTCATGTACTTCGAGACCCCGCTCCCCTTTTTCCCGCCCTTTTTGAAGCTCGACATCTCCAACCTCGCCGTCATCGTGGGCGCCTTTTTGTTCGGGCCCTGGGCAGTTTTGCCCATCGCCCTCATCCCAAACCTCTTCCACTTTTTCTCCTCGACCTCGGGCGGCGCCGGACAGCTCGCCAACTTCCTCCTGTCCTGCGCCTACGGAATGCCGGCCGGCATCGTCTATAAGATGATGCACACCAAGAAGGGGGCTCTCATCGGCTGCGCGCTGGGGACGCTCTGCGCCACCGTCGCGGGCGCCTTGACCAACATCTACATCCTGATCCCCTTCTACTCGACCGTCATGCTCATGCCGCTCGAGCAGATTTGGGCGGCCTGCGCCGCCGTCAACCCGGTCATCGTCGACCTGAACACATACGTCCTGTATGGGGTCATCCCCTTCAACATCCTCAAGTACGCCGTGATTTCCATCATCACAATCGTCATTTACAAGCCGATCTCCCGCATCATTCACCAGTACGGCAAAATATAGCCGCATAAAAATCCCAAAGGGACGCCGCAAATCCGCGGCGTCCCTTGTTGTTGCAATGATGCCATATTTTGTGATATACTGACTATGTATCACCGAATCAACACAATTTGGAGGCGGCAATGGCAAAAGGGGCAAAAACTTACGACAACGAGAGCATATCGGCCTTAAAGGGCGCGGACCGGGTGAGGCTGCGCCCCGCCGTCATCTTCGGCTCCGACGGGCTCGAGGGGTGCCAGCACTCGTTTTTCGAAATTCTGGCCAACGCCATTGACGAGGCCCGCGAGGGCCACGGCCGAAAAATCATTGTGACCCGGTATATCGACGGCACGCTTGAAGTCGAGGACTTCGGCCGCGGGGTGCCGGTTGACTGGAACGAGAAGGAGGGCCGCTTCAACTGGGAACTGGTCTACTGCGAGCTCTATGCCGGCGGCAAATACAACAACGACGAGGGCGAAATTTACGAGTATTCGCTCGGGCTCAACGGCCTTGGCGCCTGCGCCACCCAATATTCCTCCGAATTCATGGACGTCGTCGTCTACCGGGACGGCAAGCGGTACTCCCTGCACTTCGAGCGGGGCGAAAACGTGGGGGGGCTGTCGAGCGAGCCCTGGGCAGGCAAGCGCACCGGCACCCTCGTGCGGTGGCGGCCCGACCGGGAGGTCTTCACCGACATTGCGATTCCCCGCGAGTATTTTTTGGACACCATCCGCCGGCAGGCCGTCGTCAACTCGGGGGTGCTGTTTGTCCTTCGGCATGAGACGGCCCGCGGCAAATTTGAGGAGCAGGAGTATCTCTATAAAGACGGCATCACCGACTACCTCGACGAGGTGGCGGGGGACGCCGCCGTGACCGGCGTCGTGCATGTCACGGGCGAGCGGCGCGGGCGCGACAGAGAGGACAAGCCCGAGTACAAGGTCAAACTCGAGGTGGCCTTCACTTTCTCCCCCACGGTGCAGCTGCTCGAATACTACCACAACTCGAGCTTTCTCGAACACGGCGGCTCGCCCGACAAGGCGGTCAAAAGCGCCTTTGTCTCGGCCATCGACGCCCATTTGAAAGCGGCCGGCAAATACAACAAGGGGGAGAGCAAAATCACGTTCGGCGACGTCGCCGACTGCCTCATCCTCATCTCCTCCTCCTTTTCAACCCAGACCTCCTACGAAAACCAGACCAAAAAGGCCATCAACAACGCCTTCATCACCGAGGCCATGACGGCCTTTCTCAAGGAACAGCTTGAAGTCTACTTTCTTGAAAACCCGGCGGACCTCGCCAAAATCATGGACCAGGTGCTTATCAACAAGCGCTCGAGAGAGCAGGCCGAGCGGGCCCGCATCGACATCAAGAAGACGCTGTCGGGCGGCACCGACATGACAAACCGGGTACAGAAGTTCATTGACTGCCGCACAAAGGACCTCTCCCGCCGCGAGCTCTATATCGTGGAGGGCGACTCGGCATTGGGCTCCTGCAAACTGGGGCGGGACGCCGAGTTTCAGGCCATCATTCCGGTGCGGGGCAAAATTTTGAACTGCCTCAAGTCCGACTACACCCGCATTTTTAAAAACGACATCATCACCGACCTCTTAAAGGTGCTGGGCTGCGGCGTCGAGGTCAAGGGGGCGGCCGCCAAAAAGCTCGACACTTTCGACCTTGCGGCGCTGCGGTGGAACAAGGTCATCATCTGCACCGACGCCGACGTCGACGGGTTTCAGATTCGCACCCTCATTCTGACCATGCTCTACCGGCTGACCCCGACGCTGCTGCGGGAGGGCAAGGTCTATATCGCCGAGTCGCCGCTCTATGAGATCGCGGTCGGCGACAAGAGCGTTTTCGCCTACAGCGACAGGGAGCGGGACGAGGCCGTGAAAAAGCTCGCCGGCAAGCGGTACAAAATCCAGCGCTCCAAGGGACTCGGTGAAAACAAGCCCGAGATGATGTGGGAGACCACGATGTGCCCTGCCTCCCGGCGGCTCGTTCGCGTGACGCCGGAGGATGGAGAGCGCACGGCCGAGGTCTTTGAGCTGCTGCTGGGGGACAACCTGCAGGGCCGCAAGGACTTCATTGCCGAGTTCGGGCATCTGTATCTCGATGCGGCAGACATTTCGTGAGGGGAGGGCAGAGAAAGTGGCCAAGACAAAACAAAAGCCCACGCACTACGAGGAGAACTACACCGACCAGCCCATCACGCGGGCGCTTGAAAACAACTACATGCCCTACGCCATGTCGGTCATCGTCTCCCGCGCCATCCCCGAGATTGACGGCTTCAAGCCCTCACACAGAAAGCTCTTATACACCATGTTCAAAATGGGGCTGCTCGGGGGCGATCGCACCAAGTCGGCCAACGTCGTCGGCTCCACCATGAAGTTGAATCCGCACGGCGACGCCGCCATTTACGACACGATGGTGCGGCTGACCAGGGACTACGACGCCCTGCTGACCCCCTATGTCGACTCCAAGGGCAACTTCGGCAAGGTCTTCTCCCGCGACATGGCCTGGGCCGCCGCCCGGTACACCGAGGTCAAGCTCGACGCCTTTTGCACCCAGCTCTTTGCCGGCATTGACAAAAACGCCGTCGACATGGTCGACAACTACGACGGCTCCATGAAGGAGCCGGTGCTGCTGCCGACCACCTATCCCAACATCCTGGTCAACGCCAACCAGGGCATCGCGGTCGGCATGGCCTCCAACATCTGCTCCTTCAACCTGGCCGAAGTCTGCGACACGGCGGCGGCCGTCATTGAAAACCCTGAGCACAACCTGCTCGCAACCCTCCTCGCCCCCGATTTTTCGCAGGGGGCGGCGCTCGTCTACAACCCGGACGAGCTTACGGCCATCTACGAGACGGGGCGGGGCTCCTTCCGGCTGCGGGCCAAGTACGAAGTGCAGGACGGCATAATTGTCATCACCGAGCTCCCCTACACGACGACGGTGGAGGCCGTCGTCGACAAGGTGGTGGAGCTCTCCAAGACGGGCAAGCTGCGGGAGGTCGCCGACATCCGGGACGAGGTAGACCGCACGGGCCTCAAAATCGCGATTGAGCTGCGCCGCGGGGCCGACCCCGACAAGGTCATGCAAAAGCTCTTCAAGCTGACGACGCTGGAGGACACCTTCTCCTGCAACTTCAACGTGCTCATTGACGGTGTGCCCAAAGTGATGGGGGTCCGGGAGCTCTTAAACGAGTGGACCACTTTCCGGCTGGCCTGCCTGCGCCGCACCCTGACTTTCGACGCCGAGACCATGGCCAAAAAGCTGCACCTGCTTGAGGGGCTCAAGGTCATCCTGCTCGACATCGACAAGGCGGTGCGCATCGTGCGGGAGACCGAGGAGGAGGGCGAAGTCGTCCCCAACCTCATGATAGGATTTGGCGTGGATGAGGAGCAGGCCGAGTACATCGCCGAAATCAAGCTGCGGGCCTTAAACCGCGAGCACGTCCTCACCCGCCTCAAAGAGGTGGATAAACTCGCCGCAGACCTTGCGGCACTGCGGGCGGAGCTCGCCAGCGAGGCGCGGCTTGTGGCCCGCATCGTGCGAGAGCTGAAGGAAATCAAAAAGAAGTACGGCGCGCCGCGCAAAACCGAGATTCTCTACGACGCGCAGCCGGCCACTGAGCTTGTGGAAGATGTGCCGGACTACGCCGTGACGGCTTTTATCACCCGTGAGGGCTATTTCAAGAAAATCACGCCCCAGTCCCTCCGCATGAGCGGCGAGCACCGGCTCAAGGAGGGGGACGAGATTGTCCAGGCCGTCGAGACCACCAACCGGGCCGAGCTCATCGTCTTCTCATCGGGCGGCTTTGCCTATAAGGCGAAACTTGCCGACTTTGAGGACGGCAAGACCTCGGTCATGGGGGTCTACCTGCCCTCCAAGCTCGGCTTTGACGAGGGCGAGAGCGTCGTGGGCGCCGTCGTCACGGCCGACTACGAGGGCTATGTCAACTTCTTCTTCGAAAACGGAAAGGCGGCGAGGATTCCGCTGCCCTCCTATGCCACAAAGACCAACCGCCGCAAGCTGACGGGCGCCTATTCCACCAAGTCCCCGCTCATCGGCATCACGTCAGGCGACGGGGATGTCATCTTGACCGCCACCTCCGGCAAAGTGCTGCTGCTCTCCCCCGCCGCCGTTCCCCCGAAGTCGGCGAGGGACACGGGGGGCGTACAGGTCATGCGCTTTACAGCCCGGCACAAGCTTGCCTTGGCCACGCCCTACCTGCCGGGGGCGCTTGCCGCTCCCGACCGGCACCGCGCAAAGAACCTGCCGGCGGCGGGCGCCCTGCCGGAGCCCGAGCGCCAGCTTGAACTTGAGTGACTTGATTTTTCCGCATGACAAAAAGGCCGGCGCCATTGCGCGCCGGTCTTTTGTTCGTATTGTCAGTAACTACTTGCAGTCCTTGGATGTGCCGCCCTTGTTGCTCTGTGTGTTTGTAGTGTTGTTCATGTTTCCGGCGTTGTTCGCGTTGTTCGCGTTGGTCGCGTTGTTCGCGTTGGTCGTGTTGCCCGCATTGCCGGAGGGATTCGAGGGATCGTAGCCGCCTTTGGAACCCTTGTTCGAAGAAAACTTCTTATCCTTATCGCTCATACTTTTTCACCTCCCTGCTGCTATGTTGAGAACAGCCCCGCCGCGAAAGCCGAGGGGCAAAATGACAGGGCTTTCCTTTGCCTTATGATTTGCCTGCACGGCCTTAAAT
>DATMXT010000246.1:0-4410 GCA_035561375.1 Terriglobales bacterium
ACGGGCTCGACGACGGCCGAGAGCAGGCCCATCGCAAAGGCGCGGGGCTTTCCCACGCCCTCGGCCCGCAGCGGCATCGAGATGATGGCCCCCTCCGGGAAGTTCTGAATGGCGATGCCAAGCGAGAGGGCAAAGGCCCCCGCGGCCGTGATTCCGGCGCTGCCGGTCAGATATCCGGCGTAGACGACGCCGACCGCCATGCCCTCCGGGATGTTGTGCAGCGTGACGGCGAGCACCAGCATGGTCGTGCGGGCGAGACTGCTCTTGGGGCCCTCGGCGCTCAGGGTGCCCCGGTGGAGGTGGGGAATGACGTGGTCTAAGAGCAGCAAAAATAAAATGCCAAGCCAAAAGCCGACGGCTGCCGGGACAAAGGACCATTTGCCCATCGCGGCCTCGGCCTGGTCGAGGGCGGGAATGAGCAGGCTCCAGACTGAGGCCGCCACCATGACCCCGGCCGCAAAGCCGGACAGGGCGCGGTGGAGGGAGATGCTCATGGCCTGCTTCATGAAAAAGACGCAGGCGGCCCCAAGCGCCGTCCCGAGGAAGGGGATCATAATTCCGAAAAATGCTTCCATATTCATGCGGTCTGCCTCCTTTGCCGGCGCCCGGGGTTGAAATAACGGTCATTGACTATCGTTATAAATTTTCCGGGCCGGTTTGTCAAGAGGGAATGACAAAAGGAGGCCGTGCCGGCGCCGCCTATCCGGCGAGCGCCCCGCCGAGCGCCTCGCAGGTTGCGAGGGCCGGCGCGTCCGGCGCCTCGTTGACCGCGAGCCCCTCGCCGCCCACGACCGCCATGCCGCCCTCTTCGCAGCGGGCCTGCCAGTCCCGCATCCACTGGCCGTCGCCCCAGCCGTAAGAGCCGAAGAGCGCGACCGGTTTTCCGGCGAGCCGCCCTTCGACCGAGGAGAACATCGGCTCAAATTCGCCCTCCTCAAGCTGCTCCGACCCCATGGAGGGGCATCCGAAAGCAAAGGCGTCAAAGTCCGCGGCCATGCCGGCCGAAAATTTTGCCGCCGTGAAGAGCGACGCCTCGGCCCCGGCCTTTTTGGCCCCCTGGGCGACCGATTTCGCCATGGCCTCGGTGTTGCCGGTGCCGCTCCAATAGACAACTGCAATTTTTTTCATGATGAAGTTCCTCTCTTTTTTTGATATGTGCGGGCGCAGGCCCGCAGCGTCGGCTGTTTTACCGCCCGACAGCAGCATGACCTGTAAGGCGCGCGGCTATGCGAAAATGCAGAGGCGCGCGGCTTCGTATGTCCGCCGGACTGCGGGGTGACGGTGTACGGCGTATTGAGTTAGACGCGTCTAACTTATGTCATGATAGCACGGGGCAAGGCCGTTTGTCAAGTTCTGCGTATGGCTAAAAAGACCGCCCCGCGGGGCGGTCTTTTTTATGGTGGGGGCGGTCACGCGAGCCCGAGCAGGCGGGCGGCGCTTGCGACGGCAAAGCAGACGGCGATTCCGGTTACAGTCGGGACGGCAAAGGACACAAGGGTCCACTTGAGGCTGCCGGTCTCCTTTTTAACCGTGAGGCAGGTGGTGCCGCAGGGCCAGTGCAGCAGCGAGAAGAGCATGGTGCAGACCGCCGTGAGCCAGGTCCACCCGTGGCTCACGAAGAGCGCGTGCAGCTCGGACAGGCTTTCAAGCTCGGTCAGGGAGCCCGTCGCGAGATAGCTCATGATGATGATCGGCACGACGATTTCATTGGCCGGAAAGCCTAAAATGAAGGCCATGAGAATAAATCCGTCCATGCCGAGCGACCTTGCGAACGGGTCTAAGAACGCCGCGCACTGGGCCAGAAGGCTCGCGCCCCCGACATTGGTGTTGGCGAGAATCCAGATGAGCAGTCCCGCCGGGACGGCGATGACGACCGCCCGGCCGAGCACGAAGAGCGTGCGGTCCAAAATGGAGCGCAGGATGACCCGGCCGAGCTGGGGGCGCCGGTAGGGCGGCAGCTCCAGATTGAAGGAGGAGGGGAGCCCCTTCAGGATGGTTTTGGACAGCAGCTTCGAGATGAGCAGGGTCATGACGACGCCGAGCACGATGACGCCGGTCAGCATCAGGGTGGAGAGGGCGGAGGCGAGCCCGCCGCCGGCGGTCCCGGCGAAGAACATCGTGATGATGGCGATGAGGGTCGGAAACCGGCCGTTGCAGGGCACGAAGTTGTTCGTGATGATGGCGATGAGGCGCTCGCGCGGCGAGTCGATGATGCGGCAGCCGATGATTCCGGCGGCGTTGCAGCCGAATCCCATGCACATGGTCAGGGCCTGCTTGCCGTGCGCGCAGGCCTTGCGAAAGAAGTTGTCGAGGTTGAAGGCGACGCGGGGGAGGTAGCCGAGGTCCTCGAGCAGCGTGAAGAGCGGAAAGAAGATGGCCATGGGCGGCAGCATGACCGACACGACCCAGGCCAGCGTCTTATAGACGCCGTCGACCAGAATGCCCCGCAGCCACACGGGGGCGCCGGCCCGCAGGAGGATGCCCGAGATGTTGTCCTCGAGCGAGAAGAGCCCTTGGGCCAGCAGGCCCGAAGGGACGTTGGCGCCGGTGATGGTGAGCCAGAACACCCCGAACAGCAGCGCCAGCATGATGGGAATGCCGGTCAGCTTTGAGGTCAGGAGCCTGTCGATTTTGCGGTCGCGCTGCGCGTATTCCTTTTCCCCGAAGGTGACGGTCTCCCGCCCGAGCGCCTCGCAGGTCAGTACGATTTTGGTGACGACAAGGTCCCGGAGCCGCTCCGGCGGGATTTCGGCCTCGGCCAAAAGGCCGCGGGCCGCGGCGAGGGCCTGCGCGACGGCTTCGTCCCGCGAAAGGTCGTACCCGAGGTAATTTTCGAGCGAGCGCAGCAGGCTGCCGTCCCCGTCGAGCAGCTTGAGGGCGACCCACCGGGCGTTGACGCGGCCCTCCAGCGCGGCCGAGACCGCCGGCTCCAGGGAGGAGACTGCGCGCTCGATCTCCTCGGAATAAGCGACCCGCAGCGGCTTTGCCGCAAAAGAGCCGTCCGTGACGGCGGCGACCCGCTCCATGAGCTCCGCAAGGCCCTGCCCCGACCTGGCGCTTGCCCCTACGACCGGAACGCCAAGCCGCTCCTCCAGCAGGGACAGGTCGACCGCGATTTTTTTCTTTTTCGCCTCGTCCATCAGATTGACGCAGAGCACGGCCTTATCCGTGATCTCCATGGTCTGGAGCACGAGATTCAGGTTGCGCTCGAGGCAGGTGGCGTCGGCCACGACCACGACGGCGTCGGGCCCGCCAAAGCAGATGAAGTCCCGGGCGATCTCCTCCTCGGCGGAATTTGCCGAGAGCGAATAGGTGCCGGGAATGTCCACCAGGATGAAGTTTTTGTCCTTGTGCCGGTATTTTCCCTGCGCGCTGACCACGGTCTTGCCCGGCCAGTTGCCGGTGTGCTGGTTCAAGCCGGTCAGGCTGTTGAAGACCGTGCTCTTGCCGACGTTCGGGTTGCCGGCCAGCGCCACGACTTTGTCCTGCGGCGTCTCTTTTTCGAGCTGCAGCCCGCAGTGGAGCAGCCCCGCCCCCGTTGATGTGCCTGTTAACCCCATGGAAAGCCTCCTCAATGTGTTTGCCGCAAGGCGCGGCGGTCAGGGCGCCGTCACCAGAATTTTCTCCGACACGTCGGAGCGCAGCGCAATGACGGTGCCCCGGATCAGATAGGCCACCGGATTGCCGGACGGACTTTTATAGAGCGGCTCGATTTGAGTGCCGTCGACGACCCCGAGGTCGAGCATGCGCCGTCTCGCCGTGCCGTCGGCCGTCAAAGTCGAGACGCTCGCCGTTTTTCCGACCGGCACTTCACTCAGCGCGATTTGGCCGAAACTCATCATCATATCCCCTATGTAAAATAGTCAGCGTGGGGAAAGAGTCTTTCCCCACGCCAATATATGGCTCCTAAAGCGGGTGTGTTACGAATATACTGAAAAATGACGTGATTTTTTTTGAAAAGGGCTTGATGACATGAACGACCACCCGGACGCGGACTTTCGCACGGTGCGGGGCTATCAGCTCGCGAGCCAGCAGCAGGGCCGGCTCACCCCGGCCCTCGAGGACTATCTGGAGATGGCCTACCGGCTCTGCCTCGAAAACGACTACGCCCGCGTCGGCCGGCTTTCCGAGCTGCTGCATGTGAAGCCGTCGTCGGCCTCCAAGATGATATCGAAGCTCGCCCGGCTCGGATATCTCAAATACGACCGCTACGAGATCATTCAGCTGACGGGGAGCGGCCGGGAAGCGGGGGCCTGTCTTTTGGCCCGCCATGAGACGGTCGAGCGCTTTTTACGGCTGCTCGGAAGCGACAACCCGCTTGAGGAGGCCGAGCTTGTCGAGCACACGCTGAGCGCCTCCACGGTCGCGGCGCTCGGGGTTTTGAGCGATTTTTTTACCCAGAGCGCCGAG
>DATMXT010000247.1:0-4324 GCA_035561375.1 Terriglobales bacterium
GTACACATATTATCAAAAAGAATATTTCAGGGTCGACAGGACGCTCCTTGACAAGGGCGGGGTCGTGGTGTATAATACGAACAGTGTAAAGAAAAAATACTTTACAGCCTGAGGTGTCGGTATGTCAAAAAGTCAGAAGAACCTGCGGGTCGCGCTGCTTCTTGATTACTACGGCGGTCTCCTGACCGAAAAACAGCGCGAGGTTGTGGACCTGTATTACAACGAGGACCTGTCGCTGGCCGAAATTTCCGAACTGGCCGGCATCACACGGCAGGGCGTGCGGGACAGCATCAAGCGCGGGGAGGCTCAGCTGCTCGAAATGGAGGACAAGCTGGGGCTCGTGGCGCGCATCACGGCGCTTGAAACGGCCATTGACCGGGTGGAGGAGCTCTCGTCAAAGCTCTCCGAGTACGCCGCCCAGAACATCGTCGTGCGCCCCGCGGCCCAGATGGCGCAGGACATCTCCGAAACCATTGCGAAAGCGAGGACTACGGCCGATGCTCTTTGAATCGCTGACGGAGCGCCTGTCGGCAACCTTTAAAAAGCTGCGCGGCAAAGGCAAGCTGTCGGAAGCCGACGTCAAAGAGGCCATGCGCGAGGTGCGCCTCGTGCTGCTGGGGGCCGACGTCAACATCAAGGTGGTCAAGGCCTTTGTCGCCAAAGTGACAGACCGTGCCTGCGGCGCCGAAGTGCTTGAGAGCCTGACGCCGGCGCAGCAGGTGGTCAAAATTGTCCACGAGGAGCTCGTGGAGCTGATGGGCGGCCAAAACGCCAAGCTCGTCATCTCCTCCACGCCGCCGACCGTCGTCATGATGGCGGGGCTGCAGGGCTCTGGCAAGACGACTTCGACCGCAAAGCTCGCGGGGCTCTACAAGCGGCAGGGCAAGCGCCCGCTTTTAGCGGCGTGCGACGTCTACCGGCCCGCCGCCGTCAAGCAGCTGCAGGTGGTTGGCGAGGGCGTGGGCGTGCCGGTCTACGCCGAGGAGGGCAGCCGCGACGTTGTCGCCATCGCGAAAAACGCCGTGGCCCACGCAAGGCGCCACGGCAACGACATGGTCTTTCTCGACACGGCGGGGCGGCTGCACATTGACGAGGAGCTCATGGCCGAGTTGGAAGCCGTCAAGGCGGCGGTGTCGCCCGGCGAGATTTTGCTTGTGGTCGACGCCATGACGGGGCAGGACGCCGTCAACGTCGCCGAGGCCTTTGAGGCGCGGCTTGGCATCACGGGCGTTGTCATGTCCAAAATGGACGGCGACGCCAGGGGCGGCGCGGCCTTGTCGGTCCGGTATGTCACCGGCAAGCCCATTAAATTCGTCGGCACCGGCGAGAAGCTGACCGAAATCGAGGCTTTCCACCCAGACCGCATCGCCTCCCGCATTCTCGGCATGGGGGATGTGCTGACCCTCATTGAAAAGGCGCAGGAGAACCTCGACGTCAAAAAAGCCGAGGAGCTCGAGCGCAAAATGCGCGCCCAGAAGCTCGACCTCTCCGACTTCCTCGACCAGATGCGGCAGCTGAAGTCGATGGGCGGCATGGAGCAGATGCTCTCGATGATGCCGGGCGTAAACGCCGGGGCCCTCAAGGACGGCGCCGTCGACGAGCGGGAGTTTACGAAAGCCGAGGCCATCATCTGCGCCATGACCCCGAAGGAGCGGGCGAACCCCGAGCTCCTGAGCAGCTCGCGCAAGCGGCGCGTTGCCGCGGGGTCGGGCACCGGAGTCGAGGACGTCAATAAGCTCCTGCGCCAGTTTGACATGATGAAGAAGCTCATGAAACAGCTGGGCGGGGTCCCGGGCAAGCGCAAAAAGGGGTTTGGCGGCATGCGCCTGCCTTTTTAAGAGCTAAGAACGAAGCGCTAAGAACGAAGCGCGAAGAACGAAGCGCGAAGAACGAAGCGGATACAGATTTACACTCGTTTGAACTTTGACCTTGTGTCAAGTCAAAATATAAAACATTATTTTTTGAGGTGCAAAACAATGGCTGTCAAGATCAGACTGCGCCGCATGGGCGCCAAGAAAGCTCCGTTTTACAGGGTCGTCGTCGCCGACTCCCGCTATCCCCGCGACGGCAGGTTCATTGAAGAGATTGGAACTTACAACCCCATGGCCGACCCGAGCGAGTTCGCGGTGGACGCCGAGAAAGTGGCGGCCTGGATTAAAAACGGAGCCCAGCCCACCGATACGGTGAAGGCGCTGCTCAAGAAGCACGGTGTCATCTGACATGTTACAGGAGCTTTTGCTGTGCCTCGCAAGGAACCTCGTCAACGACCCGGAAGCGGTCTCAGTTACGGTGACGACCAAAGAGGACGGAACCGTGCTGTATGAGCTTAGGGTCGCCGAGGGCGAGATGGGGCGCGTAATCGGTAAACAGGGCCGCATTGCAAAGGCCATCCGTTCGGTCATGAAAGCGGCCGCCACCCGTGCCGGTGAGAAAATCCAGGTTGATATCGTCGGCTGACCGGAGCTGAAATGGAACTTATCGAGACCGGAAAAATCGTATCGACCCACGGCGTTGCGGGGGAGGTCCGGGCCGAGGCCTGGGCCGACAGTCTGGAGGCGCTGCTCGATTTCGATGCATTTTACCTCGAGGGCGGGCAGCAGTTTGCGGTGGAGCGTTCGCGGGTCCACCGCGGCGCAGTCAACATCAAGTTCGCCGAAATCGACTCGATTGATGAGGCCATGCGCCTCATCGGCCGGGTCATCTATGTCGACAGGGCTTCCCTTCACCTGCCGGAGGGCACTTATCTTGTCCGTGACCTGCTCGGAATGTCGGCCGTCGATGCCGACACCGGGGAGGTCTATGGGCGCATCTCCCAGGTGCAATCGACCGGGGCCAACGACGTCTACCACATTGAGGCGCCGGACGGCAGACTGCTGCTGGTCCCGGCCATTCCCGACGTCGTCGTCGCGATTGACCTTGCAAACAAGCTTTTAAAAATCCGGCCGCTCAAAGGGCTGTTTGACCTATGAGCGGCTGCAGTGCGTCCGGGGGCCCCATGACCTTTATTTTGCTGACCTTATTCCCCGAGATGTGCGCGGCCGTGCTGCGCGAGAGCATTCTCGGGCGGGCGGCCGCGGCCGGGTTTATCAGGACCGACATCCGGCACATCCGAGACTACACGCTGGACAGGCACCGCCGGGTCGACGACTACCCCTTCGGCGGGGGCGGCGGCATGATGATGCAGGCCGAGCCCGTCGTGAGGGCGGCCGAGGCGGTCGCGGCCGACTACGGCAAAAAGCCGCACACGGTCTACCTGTCGCCAAAGGGGCGGGTCTTTGACCAGTCGGTGGCCAAAGAGCTTTTGCGGTACGACACCCTCATGCTGCTCTGCGGCCACTACGAGGGCATCGACCAGCGGGCGCTCGACATGGTGGTCGACGAGGAGGTCTCGATTGGGGACTATGTGCTGACGGGCGGCGAGCTGCCGGCGCTGTCGGTCATCGACGCCGTGGCCCGCATGGTGCCCGGAGTGCTGGCAAGTGAGGAGAGCTATCAAAATGAGAGCATTTATTCGGGGTTACTCGAATATCCGCAGTACACCCGCCCCGCCGTCTTTCGCGGCGTGGCGGCGCCCGAAGTGCTGACGGGCGGCAACCACGCCGAGATTGCGAGGTGGCAGCGGCGGCAGTCGCTGGCGCTGACATATGCGCGCCGGCCGGAGCTGCTCAAAAAGGCGCCCTTGACGCCGGAGGAGCTGGCCTTTCTTGAAACACTGAAAAACAGCGGGGGGAGTGAGACTGTCAGGTGAATCAGAGCCGAAAAAAACCCACGATGACTTTTTTAACCGCGCTGCTCACGGGCAGTGTCTTCTACCGAATGGCAAGCGGCTTCGCCGACTGGGTGCACCGCGGGGCCGAGGGCAGTCTGCTCATGCGGGGATTGACCCGCTACCCCGACCTGACGGCGCTGAGGCAGGAGAGCCTGCTCGGCAGCGCCTTATCCGGGCTGCGGGAGCTGTGGAAACGCATAAGGCTCTCCGTCTCGGCCGCCGTGGAGGACAGCATGGTGACGGCCGCCGCCTGGCGGGCATTCCGGTATATCCTGTCGCTCGACCTGCGGTCGTGGGGAGCCGGCATGTTCGTCTTCGGGCTCGCCGTCTGCGGCGTGGAGCTCTACGCGGCCGCAGTCGGCCCGACCTTTGCGGCGCTGCTGACCTTGCAGATGAGCCTCGGGATTATCTTCGCGGCCTGCGGCGTCATTTTGATGACGGGCAGGGAGGCGCTCGGAAACGCCATCATGGAGAGCGACATCATGAACCTGCTGCTGGTGGGCTGGGCGGGCCTTCGCCCCGCCTCCTTTAAAGCGGAGCGGGTTCGCCGCGAAT
>DATMXT010000248.1:0-7590 GCA_035561375.1 Terriglobales bacterium
AAAAAAAGAGAGCCTGCGCCCTCTTTTTTTATGTCCCGATTTTTTATGCTCCGATGATGTTGTTGGCCCAAAAGCCGTTTTTCAGCATCGCAAGTCCGATGCCGAGCTTTGCCACGTCGGCGAACTGAATGACGGCGTAGACCGCTATGACCGGCAGCCCCGTAAACCGGCAGAGGAAAAAGGCCAGCGGCACCGACACCGCCCACATGAAGCCGCAGTCGAACAGGAAAGTGACCACCGTCTTGCCGCCCGACCGGATGGCGAAGTAGGCGCAGTGGATGAGGGTGTGCACCGGCAGCGACAGCCCCGCCACCATGAGCAGGTGGGTGGCAAGGGTGCGCACGCCAAGCTCGGTCTTGTAGAGCAGCGGAATGAAGGGGGCGGCCCCGATGAGCAGCAGCCCGACGCCGATGTGCAGCACAAAAGCCGCAAACAGCAGCTTGAGGTTGATTTCCTTGGCCCCCTCGATGTCGCCGGCCCCGAGCTTCTGGCCGACCAGAATGGAGACCGCCGCGCCCATTGAGAACATGACGACGGCGAAAAACTGCCAGGCCGTGCCGAGAATGTTGACTGAGGCGACGACGGACAGCCCCCTTGCGGAGTAGGAGTTGTTGATGAGGGTGTTGCCGACCGACCAGAGCGCCTCGTTCATGAGCAGCGGGATGCCGGTGACCGCCACTCTTTTGAGGAGGTCGGCCGGCACATAAAGCCGCCTGTAAAGCCCCGGAATGAAGGGGTATTTTTGGGTGTTGCGGTGCGCGTGGCGCACGATGTAGAGCGCCTCGAGTACGCGGGCCGCCACCGTCGCAATGGCGCCGCCCGCCACCCCCAGTGCCGGAAAGCCGAATTTGCCGAAAATGAGCAGGTAGTTGCCGACGAGGTTGACCAGAACCGCGATGAGGCTGGCCTTCATGGGGGCGACGGTCTCCCCCGTCTCGCGCAGGGTGTTGACGTAGACCTGGGTCATCATGAAGGCGGGCAGCCCCCAAATGATGATGCGCAGGTAGGCCATGCCCTCGCTCAGGACTTCGGCTATCTCAGCCGGCGTGTTGACGTCGTCCGCAAGCCACAGACTAATCAGTGCGTCGCCCTTGGTCAGCAGCAGCAGCGTGGTCGCGGCAATCACGGTCACGCCGAACATCAGCTTGATGCGCAGCGTGCGGCGCATGCCGTCGTAGTCCTTGACGCCCCAAAACTGGGCGCCGAAAATCGACACGCCCGAAAGCCCGCCGAACAGCGTGAGGTTGACGACGAAGAAGAGCTGGTTGACAATGGAGACGGCGCTCATGGGGAGGGTGCCCAGGGCCCCAATCATGATGTTGTCGAGGAGATTGACAAAAAACGTGATGCCCTGCTGCACGATCATGGGCAGCACCAGCATTGCGACCATGCGGTAGAACCCACGGTCGCCTTTCAGACGGTCAAGGCGCACAAGGGGCCTCCTCTCACAAAGAAGTGCAGTAAAATTTTACCGTGGCTTTTGCCACGGTAAAAATGAGCTCGCCAAGTCTACCAGGTTTTTCGCTTTTCTCCGAGGCCGGTCGAGAGCACATAAAAGAATGTGGCGACCGCCCCGCAGACGGCCAGCAGCAGCCATGCCGTGTGGTATGAGCTTGTCAGGTCAAAAATAAATCCGCAGAGCGGCGCGCCGACTGCGCCACCCACCGTCATAAACATGAGCACGGTCCCGTAGACCGACGCAAAATCTTTGTTGCCGAAAATGGCGGCCGTCAGCATGGCCGGCGGCACCGTTGAGGTGGCGTAGGCGAGCCCGAAGACGAACGCGAAAATGTACGGCATGGCGGACAGCCCGCTGAAGACCAAAACGAGCGGCGCCAGAAAGTTCACAAGTCCGGCGAGCAAGGCACCCAGCGGGGCGCCCAGTTTGTCAAAAATGGTGCCGAAGCCCAGCTTTCCGGCGCACATGACGGCCATATACCCCGATATAATTCCGGAGGCGAAAGTCGTGGAATAGCCGATGTCGGTCATGAAGGCCATGAAGTTGGTCGCAATGCCCGTCGTGATGAGCGAGGAGGCGAACAGTCCAAGGCCGAGCATCCAGAACATGGGCGTTTTGAGCGCCTCGCCCCGGGTCAGCCCGCCCACAGGGGCGGCTTCGACGCCCTCAAACTCCTCTTCGCCGTAGCGGCGCAGGCCCTTGTCCTCCGGGCGCTCCTTGACGACAAATGTGAGCACCGGAAAAATGAGGAGAGCCGCCATGAGCGACATGGAGCGGTATCCCCATTGCCAGCCCATCGTATCGACAATCCGGGAGACGGTGGGCACGGCGACCATGCCGATGAGGCTTGAGCCCGCGTAGGCGATGCCGGTGGCAAGCCCTTTTCTGGCCCGAAACCAGTTGTTGATGAGGGTGCCCAACGACATGACGTCAAGCGCGACGATGAAGGAGCCCTGAATGAGCGCAATCAGGTAAAACTGCCAGAGGACGCCGGAAAAGGACAAAAGCAGCGGCAGCGAGCAGCAGACGGCGGCGCAGTAGAACATAATGCGCTTCTGGCCGTATTTCTTGAAGAGCCCGCCGTAAAATGGCATTGCGACCGTCGACGCCATGCTGGTCAGCGTCGTATAGAGCGTAAAAGCGCCGCGGGTGAGGCCCAGCGCCTCAGTGACCGGCTTGACAAATACGCTTGCGCAGTTCCAGAGAAGGCCGATTGAGCCGCCGATGATGAGGGTGCAGGAAAAGACGACGTACCAGCCGTAAAACAGCTTTGGTTTTGCGGTTGTCATAAATACTCCTTAAAAGTGTAGGGTGACGAAATGTTACTCGGCTGTGGCGTAGCCGCGGGCTTTCCCCTGCTTGGCCGCAGTGACGAGCAGCAGGATGACCGCCGCGGAGCATATGGCGTAGAGGATGAGAACCAGCTTGTAGGAGCCCGTGACGTCGAACAAAAATCCGGAGAGAACAGGCCCAATGGCGCCGCCCGCGGCCGACAGCATCGTGGACATGCTGTAAATGCGGGAAAATTCGCGGTCGCCGAAAATTTCGCTGCTCAGATAGGAGTAGGGCACCGACAGCGTCGAGTAGCCAAACCCGAAGAAGAGGGCGAAAGCCCAGGCAAAGACGGTGCCGAGCTCAGTGAAATACAGGAGAATGGAGGACATGAGCAGCACAAAGCCCACCGTAAAGCCGGCCTTGACAGAGCCGATTTTGTCGAACATCGCGCCCAGCGACACCTTGCCGAACATCATGATGAGCATGACGAGCGAGATGATGGTCGAGGCGAAGGACACGTCGTACCCGATGTCGGTCAGACAGGCGCTGATGTGGGGGTTGATGCCCATGCCGATCATGGAATTCAGGAAGAACCCGGCCGCCATGATGTAAAAAGTCGGAGTCTTGAGCGCCTGCGCCCGGGTCAGACCCAGCCGCGCAGGAGGCACGCCGTCCGCCGTATTCTTTTCGGCGCCCAGCGGCACAAGCCCGATGTCCTCCGGCTTGTCCTTCACGATGAAGACGGTGGCGACAAAGAGCAGCGCGAAGGCGACCAGCGCCTGAACGCGGTAGCCGAACCGCCAGCCGTTCGTTTCAATGACGGCCGTGGTCACCTTCATCATGATGGCGGCCGTCACGCCGGAGCCGGAGAAAGCGAGCCCCGCGGCAAGCCCCTTGCGCTCAAAGAACCAGCGGTTGACCATCGTCCCCACCGCCATGATGGTGATGCAGGAGTTCCCGAGCCCGTATAAGGCGCCAAGCACATAGAAGTGCCAGAGCGAAGTCGCAAAAGAGAGGCAGAAGTAGACGGCGCAGCAGTAGACCGAGGCGATGAACATGACTTTGCGAATGGAGAACCGGCGGAAAATTTCGCCGTAGACCGGGACCGAAATCATTGCGACGATGGACTGGATGGTCGTATAGAGCGTGAATCCGCCGCGGGAATACCCCATGGCTTCGGTGACCGGCTTGATGAAGACGCCGGAGCAGTTGATGAGAATCCCGACGCCGGCGCCCGAGATTAAAGCCCCCGCGAACACAATCCACCAGCCGTAAAACAGCTTGCTTTTCTTTTCAGCCATATGTATTTTCTCCCCTTTTAAATGAAAGCGCCTGCAATAGCGCAAAATACAGAATATCAGATTTGAAAAGTAAAGTAAATAGGCGCGCGCAAACTTTTTGATTTTACAACTTTAGTTATGATTGGTAAAACCGGCAGCCACAAATAAAATGTGAGCAAGTTAGAGAAAACCGCATAAAAAAAGCGGCCGAAACCGCTTTTTTATGCGGTATATGCTATTTGAAGACGCCGCGGCTCCCGCCCCCGGCCTCAGGGCACGATGGAGCGGAAGAGGCGGTCAATGATGCGGTCGAGCTCCGCCGGCCGGTCCCGGTATTCGGGGTGCTCGCGGACATACGCAAGCAGCTCTTTGTTGTGCAGATGGACCAGCATGAGCAACTCGCTCTCGGGCAGCGGGGCGAGCTCGCCGGTGGCAAGTCCTGCGCGGATGTGCCGCAGAAGGTCCTCTTTAAACGCGCCGTAAGGAAAGGGCGACTCCACTTCGTCCTGAGCCAAGCGCCGGATGTGCTTTTGCACGACACTCAGGACCTCGGGGTCGCGGCTGTCGAGCGCCAGCAGTCCCAATAGCCGCCGCTTCAGGCATTCACAGGCTCCGGCCTCACCCTCTGGGACGCCGGCCCGCGTCGCTGCGACGGCCTCGTCGTAGCACTGGCGGAACACCGCCTCGAACATGGCCTCCTTGCTTGGAAAATGCCAGTACAGCGCGCCCTTGCCGATGTCCCCCTCCCGCATGATCTGAGACAGGCTAATTTCATCGTATGAATGCCTGCTGTACAGCCGCTTCACGGTGCGGACAATGGCCTCGCGCATATCGCTTGACATGAAAACGTCAGCCCCTTAATATCTGTGTCTGTGTCTGCCGGAGTGCTTATTCAGTATAGCATGGCCGCACGTTTTGTGCAAAGCCCCCGCAGCGCGCCCGCGGTGGCGCGCTGCGGGGGCGTGTCTGAAGCGCCCTGCCTACGGACAGCGGCTAATCGGCCGAGACGGCCTCGCCGGCCAGGCGGCCGGAGGTCAGCGCCCAGGCCACGTTGCAGGCCGGCATCGAGTCGTTGCCGTGCACGCCGCCGACGATTTCGCCGGCCGCGTACAGGCCGGGAATTTTGGCGTTTGCGGCGTCCAGCACTTCCATGCCGTTTGTGATGTTCAGCCCGCCCAATGTGGAGGCAAAGCGCAGCTTCTGCTCAACGATGTAGTAGGGGCCGGCGCCCAGCGCCACAGGTTCGGGACGGCCGAAGTCCTCGTCGACGCCGGCCGCGGCCATGGCGTTATACCGCTCCACGGTGGCCGTAAGCGCGGCCGCATCGATGCCGGCCTTCCCGGCAATGACCGCCAGCGTGTCGCCGTGGCCTAAGAGCGGCGTGCCGCCGTTTTGCGCCAGCATCTGCTCAACGACCGTGTCGCCGATCAGGGACGAGTTGGCGCGCCACACCTCAAAGCCGGCCTGGTCGAGCACGAGATACAGGATGCGGCCGGGCTGCAAAAGCGTCACGTCGCGAATGGTGGTGTAGGCGGCTTTTTCATTGACGACGCGGCTGCCGCTCTGGTTGACATAGAGCGCGCCGGTCGCCTTGGCGGCCGCCGTCGAGGCGCCGGTGGACACCTTGGCCTTGCCGGGGGCGACTTCAACGCCCTGCGGGTAAATTTTCACCTTGTCCATGAAGTGGGAGGCGGCGCCCACGGCGCGGGCCATCAGCAGGCCGTCGCCGGTCGCGCAGACGGGGCCGTAGTAGAGGATGTCGCTGACCGACTCCGGCAGCAGGTCCGGGTTGTTGCCGTAGCCGCCGGTGGCGAGGATGACTTTGTCGGCGCGGATGGTGACGTCGGCGCCCGCGGCGTCGACGGCCTTTGCGCCGCAGACCCGCCCGTTTTCGACGATGAGCTTAGTCGCCCTGGTCTCGGTCAGCAGCTTGCCGCCGGCCGCCTTGTAGACGTCGGCCAGCGAGCCCGTGATTGCGGAGGCACCGCCCGTCATCCGGAAGTTGCGGGCGACCGAGTATTCGACGGTCGTCGCGGGGCCGGCCGGGTCGATGGGCAGCTCCAACTCGCTCTTCATCCAGTCGATGGTCGCGCCGACGTTGCTCACAAACAGCCGCAGCAGCCGCTCGTCATTGGTGACGCCGCCGGCCAGCAGCTCTTGATACATCAGCTCGGCCGAGTCGCCCTCAATGCCGTAGCTGCGCTGCAAAGCCGAAGCGCCGCCAATAAAGCCGCCGCCCGAAATGGCCGTCGCGCCGCCCGGAGTCGCCATTTTCTCAACGACCAAAACGTCGACGCCGTTTGCGAGCGCGGCGTTGGCGGCCGAGAGTCCGGCGCCGCCGGCGCCGATGATCAGCACTTCGGCGGTGTAGCTCTTGGCCTGCGCGACGCCCTTGCCGACCTCACCCATGTAGTCCTCAACCCGCAGGCCCTCTTTTTCAATGGCCTGCCGAACGGCCGACAAAATTGCGTTCGAAGTGTTGGTGGCGCCCGCCACCGCATCGACGTTGACGGTGTCATACTCCGCAATCGCGGCCGGAATGCGCTCTATGGCGGCGTCCGAGATGCCGGGCGTCTCCCGGTGGGAAACGACCTCCACAACCGTGATGTCGCCGTCAAAGAAAGAGGTGGCCACGACCACGTCGCCGTTGTTGCCCTTGGTCGTCACCGTGTGGGTCACGGCCACGGGCGCCGCGGGCTCCTCCGGCTGCTCCGGTGCGGGGGGCTGGACCGGCTTTTGGCCGCCCGCCGGCTCCGGGAGCTGGATGATCTGGCCCGGGAAGATCAGGTTCGGGTTTGCGATGCCGTTAAAGGCGGCCAGTTCCTGATAGGTTGTGCCATACTTTTGCGCAATGCGCCACAGCACGTCACCCGGCGCCACGGTGTAGCTGGCGGCGCCTGCCGACAGCGCGAGAAGCATGGCCAGTGCCAGCGCAAGTGCCGTCCGAAGGCTTCGTTTTTTCATACGCTTTCCCTCCATTTTCATACCCTTCCGGCATTGTGTTTGGCCGGCTGCGGCCCTCATTGCCAACGAACCTACCGGTCAGTATGTTAATGGACCCATTATATGGGACGCGCCTCCTTTTGTCAAGATTTGGGTGAGTTGCTGCGGGGCAAAAAAAGGGGCGGCTCAGGCCGCCCCTTTTAGAATGCCGAAAAACCTATGGGTTTTCCGCCAAGTAATCGATGCCTTAAGGCGGTGGTAGCCCTCCCCGCATCGGTTTTGGCGGGCATATTTCCGCTTAAGCCTTCGGCAAACCGCTTGCGAATACAGCAAGTATTCGCTGTACGGCAATACTTGCCTGAACGAAAATCCGCTCCGCCAAAACTGCATGCACCTGCCCCGGAGCAATATTCGAGGGAGCTTCGTCACGGCGGACACCGCAATGCTTACGCAAAGCACGGACGACAAGGCGAAAAGCACCGAATAGGGCCGCAGGCGGCCAAACACAATGCCGGAAGGGTATGAAAATGGAGGGAAAGCGTATGAAAAAACGAAGCCTTCGGACGGCACTTGCGCTGGCACTGGCCATGCTTCTCGCGCTGTCGGCAGGCGCCGCCAGCTACACCGTGGCGC
>DATMXT010000249.1:0-5321 GCA_035561375.1 Terriglobales bacterium
TTAAAGGCCTCCTGCGGGCGGCCCGCGAGGCAGCAGGCGAGATTTTTGGCCGAGATGCGGTGCAGCGCCTCAATGGAGGTCTCGCTGTAAAACGCGGCGTGCGGGGTCAGAATGACGTTGTCCCGCCCCAGCAGCGGATGCCCTTCGAGGCAGGGGTTCTCGTCCTTTAAGACGTCGATGCCCGCGGCCCGGATGAGCCCTTTGTCAAGGGCATCGATGAGCGCCGACTCGTCGACGCTCCAGCCCCTGGCGCAGTTCAAAAAGAGCGGCCGGCGGGCCATGGCGGCAAAGGCCGCCCCGTTAAACAGGTCTCTGTTGGTCTCGTTTGCGTCCATGTGGTTGGTGATGATGTCACTTGTGGCCAGCACCGCGTCCGGGGTGACAAGCTGAGCTCCACGCTCCTTGGCCTCCATAAAGGTCAGCGCGGGGTCGGCCGCAATGACCCGCAGCCCAAAGGCGGCCGCACGCTTTGCCACGGCCGTGCCGATGCGCCCCAACCCGAAAATGCCGAGCGTTTTGCCCTCCAGCCGCTCGATTGGCGCGCAGACGTCATACCGCCAGCCGCCCTTTTCAACGTCGGCCTTCATGCAGCCGAGCTTGCGCCAGATGGTCAGCAGGAGGGCCATCGTGTGCTCGGCCACCTCCTTGGTGCAGTACTCGGCAATGGCGCAGACCGGAATGCCTCTGTCGGTTGCGGCCTTGGTGTCAATGCAGTCAAATCCCGTGGCCGAGACCGAAATGGCCGCAAGTCTTGGCATGGCCGCCATGTCCTCATCCCCGATGTGCTGAAAACCGGTGATGATGCCGTCGGCGTCCTTCAAGTCCTGGCGCATTTTCTCATAGGTCTCAAACGCATAGCACACGACCTCACAGGGGCCGAGCACCGCTTGTAGCTCCCGGCGCTCAATTTCGCAGTCCTCCGGAAGCAGCGTTGCCTCGTCGACAAGGTATATTTTCATCTGTGTACCCCCTTAAAGGTATAATTTTATATGTTCAGGTCTTAGACACATTGTCTCAGTTATGGCACCACCAGCAGCCGGATTAAGTCGTCGAGCGTCTTTCCGGCCACTCCGGCCTCAAGCAGGTACGCCCGCACGTCCCCGATGCGGGCGAGAAAGTCCTCCATGGTCTCGGCAAGGCTCTGGTAGGGGTGTTTCGGAATGAGGGGCGAACCCTCGGGCAGGGCGGCGCATTTTGGGCCGAGCAGCGTGGCCGACACCTCGTAGTCGGCCGCGATGTCGGATGTCCCGACGCCGCAGGCCGCCAGCAGCAAGGCCGCCAGCACGCCGGTTCGGTCCTTTCCCGCGGCGCAGAAAAAGACGACTCCGCCCCGTTCAAGCGCCTTTGTCACGGCCGTGACGGCGGCGGCGATGTTGTCCTTGGCCCTTGCGGGCATCGTGACGTAAAAGAGCTCCCGCTCGCTTTCTTCGTAGCAGTCGCCCGGAATGAACTCCTTTTTGAGCTGCATCGTGAGCAGCGGGGCGTTGACATAGTCGACGCCCGCCATATCGGCAAAGTCGCTTTTGACCCGCGCGAGCTCGTCCGGAGAGCGCAGGTCGATGACGGTGGCGACGCCGGCGGCGCGAATCGCCTCAATGTCTTCCGGGGGCAAAAGTCCTAAAAAATCCGAGCGCCAGAGCTTTCTGTACCGGGTCTGACCGCCCTTTGCGGGGTAGCCGCCGAGGTCCCGGAAGTTGTAGACCGACTTTAAGGGCAGCCGGCGCATGGGGGTGACGGTGCGCCCCTCCCCGTCATAGGGCTCGACCAGCTCCTCCCGGAGGGCGGTCAGCGCTTCGGGCGCAAGGCCCGCAGACTTCAAAAAGTTCAGGGCGCCGCCGTATTTTTCGTCGAGATAGTCGAGGAAGGCCTCAATGGTCCCGGGGTCGCTGCGCATGAGCGAGCGGGGCCGCAAAGGGGAATCTTCTGTGAGCCTTGCGATCTTGGGCCGCAGATAGGCGGCCGTCGTGCGGTAGTTGGCGACGACGTCGGCCCGTGCCACGCCGCAGGCGAGCAGCAGCAGGGCCGCAATCATGCCGGTGCGGTCCTTGCCGGCCGTGCAGTAAAAGGCGACTCCGCCCTTCGCGAGCCCCTTTGCCAGCGCCTCGAAAACCTCGGCAAAGCGGCGGGGCGCCCGGTCGGCCATGGTCTTATAGAGCACGGTCAGACTGGCCTCAAAGGAGTCGGCCGTCCGCACGCACTCGTCAAGGGCGTCGCCCAGCGGCGCGTCCCCGAGAAGTGGAATGTTGACATAGTCGATGCCGGGGACATCCGCAAAGGAGGAGGGTACGCGCTCGAGCTCATCGGCCGAGCGCAGGTCGATGACCGTCCCAATGCCGGCGGCTTTGACGGTCTCGATGTCGGCGTCCGGCAGCATGCCGAGCAGGTCGGTGCGCCAGACCCGCCCGAAGCGGGTGACGCCGCCCTTTGCGGGAAATCCGCCTAAATCGCGAAAATTGTAGGCCTGTAAAAGTGTCTGCCGTCGGGTCACCGGCGCGCCTCCCCTCTGTTTTAAGCTTCCATCCGGCTTTCAAAAAGTCGGTCTATTGCGGTTATTATACCGAAATCGGGACAAAAAAGCAATTGCACGCCTTATGGCGATGTGGTAGAATATTCTGACATGAATCATAAAAAAATAGGTGGTTTCAATGAAAGAGGAAAAACTGGTCCAGGAAATTACCTCGCGCGACGAGGATTTCGCCAAGTGGTACACCGACATTGTGCGCAAGGCGGAACTCGCCGAATATTCGAGCGTGCGGGGCTGCATGATCATCCGTCCGTACGGCTACGCCATCTGGGAGAACATTCAGAAGCTGCTCGACGCCGAGTTCAAGCGGCTCGGCCACGAGAACGTCTATATGCCGCTCCTCATCCCCGAAAGCCTGCTGCAAAAGGAGAAGGACCACGTCGAGGGCTTCGCGCCCGAAGTGGCCTGGGTCACGCAGGGCGGCGGCGAGGAGCTGGCCGAGCGGCTCTGCGTGCGGCCGACTTCCGAGACCCTGTTTTGCGACCACTTTGCGAATATCATCCACTCCTGGCGCGACCTGCCCAAGCTCTACAACCAGTGGTGCTCGGTGCTGCGGTGGGAGAAGACCACCCGCCCCTTCCTTCGCACCATGGAGTTTTTGTGGCAGGAGGGCCACACGATGCACGCGACGGCCGAGGAGGCCCGTGCCGAAACCCAGCAGATGCTGCACGTCTACGCCGACTGCGCCGAAGAGCAGCTGGCCATTCCGGTCATCAGAGGCCGCAAGACCGACAAGGAGAAGTTCGCCGGCGCCGAGGCGACCTACACCATCGAGGCCATGATGCACGACGGCAAGGCGCTGCAGTCGGGCACCTCCCACTACTTCGGCGACGGCTTTGCCCGCGCTTTCGACATCACCTTCACCGACAAGGAAAATAAACTGCAGTACCCCCACCAGACCTCGTGGGGCCTGTCGACCCGCATCATCGGCGGCATCATCATGACCCACGGCGACGACAACGGCCTTGTGCTGCCGCCGGCCGTCGCGCCCGTCCAGGTCGTCGTCATCCCCATTGCGGCCCACAAGGGCGGCGTGCTGGAAAAAGCCGAAGACGTCACGGCGCAGCTCAAAGCCGCCGGCATCCGGGCCAAGCTCGACGACAGCGACAACTCGGCCGGCTGGAAGTTTGCCGAGTACGAGATGAAGGGCGTGCCGCTGCGCCTTGAGGTGGGCCCCCGCGACATTGAAAAGGGCGAGTGTGTCGTCGTCGCACGGGACGACCGCAGCAAGACGGCGGTGCCGCTCTCAGAGCTTGCGGACAAGCTGCCCGAAATGCTCGAAGCCTTCCGGGCGCGCATTTACGACAAGGCGCTGCAAAACCGCGAGGCCCGCACCCGCACGGCTCTCTCGCTTGAGGAGATGGTGAAAATGGCGGGCGACGGCGTCTTCATCAAGACCATGTGGTGCGGCGAGGCCGCCTGCGAGGAGCGCGTCAAAGAGGTCGCGGGGCTCTCAAGCCGCTGCATGCCCTTTGCCCAGGAGCATTTGGGCGACGTCTGCCCCATCTGCGGCAAACCGGCCAAGACTATGGTCGTCTGGGGCAAGGCATACTGATTTTCGCGCATATTCCCGCGGCGGGCTTTTTGCCGCCTGCAAGTGCGGCGCGGCTTTTCCCGCCCGGTGCTCTAAATAACACGGCAAAGGAGGGAGACCCATGTGCGCCGCCGGCGGCAAAAAACAGATCATCCTCTGCCTCAAAAGCGTCCTTGAGCGGTACACCGACCCGGGGCACCGGCTGTCTCAGGGCGAGCTTGCCGAGCTCATCAAACAGGACTACGGCCTTGCCGTCGACCGCAAGACGGTGGCCCGCAACCTCGCGGCGCTCTCGGAACTGGGGGTCGAGCTCGGCCTTGAGGGCGGCGCTTATTTAGCCTGCCGGCCCCTGCCCGACGGGGCGGCCGTCGCCGCGGCGCTCTCGGGCCTTGCGCTCCCGGGTGAGCTCATCTCCCCCACCGCGCGGGCGGCCTGTGCGGCCCTCGGTCCCCGCGGACAAGCCGCCGACATCGAAAAGCTCGCACTGCTGGCTCTGGCCATTGAGGCCGGCGACCGCGTCTCCTTTGAGTGCCCCGCCTGGGCCTTTACGGGCTACCGCCCCCGGGGCAAGGGGGCGACGCTTCGGCCCTGCGCCCTCTACCGGACAGCGGGCGGCATACGGCTTGCCGCCGAAACCGCTGCCGGCGCCCCCTGCTCAGTGCTCACGGGCCCCATGGAGGGGGTTGTCCGGGTGGCCGGCCGACGCCGGTTTTCGCCGGACGAGCGGGCGGCGCTGCTTGAGGCCCTCTTGGCATCGCCTGTCACGGCCACGCTGCTCTGCCCCGAAACAGCCGCAGTGCGGTTTGCCCCCTACGGCCCCGCGTCTGAGCCGGCCGAGAACGGCCGGCGGGTGACGGTCTGCGCCCCCTTTGAGGAGCTTGTCGAGCTCGTCCTCGTGGTGGGCGCCAAAGTGCTCTCCCCAAAATCGGTCAAAGAGGCGGTCGTCGACAGACTTATCGTGCTCGCCGACCTGTATATGGAGTAGCCCGGCAAATTTGCAAATGTAAATTTGCCGTTTTGGCATATTTTCATGATTTCCTCGTTTGAAACGGTCCATACTCTATTTAAGTGCTCACAACCTAGTAAGGAGGTCTCCATGAAAGTCCTGTTCATCGGCAACAGCCACACCTTTGTCAACGACATGCCGGAGCTGCTGCGGCAGCTTGCGGCATCCCGCGGCGTAGAAATTGACGCCGTACAGAACACTTCGGGTGGCAGAGGCCTTGGCTGGCACGCCCACGAGTTTGACGTGCGGTACAATAT
>DATMXT010000250.1:0-8646 GCA_035561375.1 Terriglobales bacterium
GATCGCCGAAGCCCGCCGACAGGAAGAAGAAGCGGGGAGTTAAGCAAAAAGGAGGCCCATGGGCCTCCTTTTTGCTTAACTCCCCGCTTCTTCTTCCTGTCGGCGGGCTTCGGCGATCATCATGTCCTTGACCTTCATGAGGCGGGTGAGGTTTCCGCGCTCGTTCTCGTCGAGTTTCATTTTGATGTACCGGATGGTCTCCTGCAGCTGCGGGATCATGACGTATTCCAAGGCGTTGACGCGGCGGCGGGTCTTTTCGATCTCGTCGCTCATGAGCTCGGCCGACTTCTCCATCTGGGCCAGCTCCAGAAGCTCCGCCAGCACGTCGCCCAGCGAGTACACGGCGTTGTCGAGCTCGCCGGAGGTGAAGCCGAAGCCGTAGGGGTAGATGTCCGAGCTGTCGCCCTCGGTGTGAAAGTCAAAAATCGGGACGTTGACCGACATGACGTTTTTCACGCCGACGTCGACCGATACGCTCTGGCGGGGGCACATGAGGGCCTCCTCCAAACTTTCCCGGCTCATGACGGCCGAGGCCAGGACAAAACTGCCGTAGACCTTGGAGAGCTTTTTCTCGACCGAGAGCCGCAGCGCGCGGTTGCGCCGCACGAGCTCCAGGAACTGCTTCATGAGCTCGTCGCGCTTATCCTTGAGCAGCTTGTGGCCCCGGGTGGCGGTGCGCAGCCGGCCCTTGAGCCGGGTCAGCTCCATGCGGGTCGGGTTGACGTTCAATCTTGCCATCTGTCAGCCCCCCTCAGCTCTTTTTGTTGTCGGGGTGGTACTTGTCAATCAGTTCAAGTTTAATTCTCTTCAGCTCGGCCTTCGGCAGGATGGCCAGCAGCTCCCAGCCGAGGTCCAGCGTCTCCTCAATGGAGCGGTCGTTGTTGTAGCCCTGCGAGACATACCGCTTTTCAAACTCCTCGGCGAACTTCGCGTAGAGCTTGTCGACGTCGGTGAGGGCGGCTTCGCCCAGAATGGACATGAGCTCCTTGGCCTCGATGCCGCGGGAGTATGCCGCAAAGAGCTGGTTCATCGTGTTGGCGTGGTCCTCGCGGGTCTTGCCGACGCCGATGCCCTTGTCCTTCAGACGCGAGAGCGACGGCAGGACGTTGATGGGGGGCTGAAGGCCCTTGCGGTAGAGGTCGCGGGAGAGGATGATCTGGCCCTCGGTGATATAGCCGGTGAGGTCGGGGATCGGGTGGGTCTTGTCGTCTTCCGGCATGGAGAGGATCGGAATCATCGTGATGGAGCCGTCCCGGCCCTCGACGCGGCCGGCCCGTTCGTACATGGTCGCAAGGTCGGTGTAGAGGTAGCCCGGGTAGCCGCGCCGTCCCGGAACTTCCTTGCGGGCGGCCGAGACTTCGCGCAGCGCTTCGGCGTAGTTCGTGATGTCGGTGAGGATGACCAGCACGTGCATATCCTGCTCAAACGCGAGGTACTCGGCGGCCGTCAGCGCCATACGGGGGGTGGAGATGCGCTCGATGGCGGGGTCGGACGCGAGGTTGATGAAGAGCACGGTGCGGTCGATGGCGCCGGTCTTGCGGAAGTCGGAGATGAAGAAGTCGGCTTCCTCAAACGTGATGCCGATGGCGGCGAAGACGACGGCGAACTTGGACTCGCCGCCCAGCACCTTTGCCTGACGGGCGATCTGCGCGGCAAGCTCGGCGTGGGGCAGGCCGGAGCCCGAGAAAATCGGCAGCTTCTGTCCGCGGACGAGGGTGTTCAGTCCGTCAATGGCCGAGACGCCGGTCTGAATGAACTCGGAGGGGTATTCGCGGGCGGCCGGGTTGATGGGCAGGCCGTTGATGTCGAGCCGCTTTTCGGCGATGATGGCCGGGCCGTCGTCAATGGGGGAGCCCATGCCCGAGAAGACGCGGCCGAGCATGTCGGGCGAGACCGGCAGCTCGAGGGAGCGGCCTAAAAAGCGGACCTTGGAGTCGGCGAGGTTGATGCCGGCGGCCGAGTCGAAGAGCTGGACCAGGGCGTTGGAGCCGTTGACTTCCAGCACTTTGCAGCGGCGGATTTCGCCGCTGCCCAGCTCAATTTCACCCAGCTCGTTGTAAGTGACGCCTTCGACCTGCTTAATGAGCATCAGAGGGCCCGCGACTTCCTGAATCGTTCTGTATTCTCTTGGCATTTACATGGCCTCCTTTGCTGCCTCGGCCACAAGCGCTTCGGCCTCGGACTTCAGCTGCGCAGAAATTTCGGCGAAAGTCTCGTCCACCTCATCCTGCGGGCAGGCCTTGGCGCGGGCGATGCGGTCGCGCACCGGCATGGTAAAGAGGTCGTCCATGTCGGCGCCCTTGTCGAGCGCGGCTTTGGCGACGTCATAGTAGGAGAGCACGAGCTCCAGCATTTTGTACTGCTTCTCGTAGGTCGAGTAGGCGTCGTTTTCGTCAAAGGCGTTTTGCTGGATGTAGTCCTCACGGATGGAGCGGGCCTCCTCGAGGAGGAGACGGTCGGGGGCCGACAGCGAGTCGACGCCGACCAACTGCACGATCTCCTGAAGCTCGGCCTCCTGCTGGAGGATGTTCATGATGCGCTGCCGCAGCTCATTCCAGTGGCAGTTGACGTTGTCGCACAGCCAGTCGCCCATCGAGGGCGCATAGAGCGAGTAGGAGTTGAGCCAGTTGATGGCCGGGAAGTGGCGGCGGTAGGCCAGGGCCGAGTCGAGGCCCCAGTAGACCTTGACGATGCGCAGCGTGGCCTGGGAGACCGGCTCCGAAATGTCGCCTCCGGGAGGCGACACGGCGCCGATGGCGGTCAGGTCGCCTTCGCGCCCGTCCGAGCCGAGGCACTTGACGTGGCCGGCCCGCTCGTAGAACTGCGCCATGCGGCTTCCGAGATAGGCAGGATATCCTTCTTCACCGGGCATTTCCTCAAGTCGGCCGGACATCTCGCGCAGGGCTTCGGCCCAGCGGGAGGTGGAGTCGGCCATAAGGGCCACGGAATAGCCCATGTCGCGGAAGTATTCGGCAATCGTGATGCCGGTGTAAATGGAGGCCTCGCGGGCGGCGACCGGCATGTCGGAGGTGTTGGCGATGAGCACCGTGCGCTTCATCAGGGTCTCGCCGGAGCGGGGGTCGATGAGCTCTGGGAACTCGCGCAGAACGTCGGTCATCTCGTTGCCGCGCTCGCCGCAGCCGATGTAGACGACGATGTCGACGTCCGACCACTTGGCGAGGGCGTGCTGCACGACGGTCTTGCCCGAGCCGAAGGGGCCGGGGACGGCCGCGGTGCCGCCCTTGGCGACCGGGAAGAGGGTGTCGATGACCCGCTGGCCGGTCGTCATGGGTTTGACCGGCATGAGCTTTTGGGCGTAGGGGCGGCTCTTTCGAACCGGGGTCTTCTGCATCATGGTCATGTTGAAGTCGCCTTTTTCGGTCTCAATGACGCAAGCCGTCTCGGTGATGTTGAAGTCGCCCTCGGTGATGCTTTTAATTTTTCCCGCAATGCCGTAGGGGACCATGATTTTATGGAGCACCGGCCCAGTCTCCTGAACGGTGCCGA
This sequence comes from Terriglobales bacterium, assembly GCA_035561375.1. Lineage (GTDB taxonomy): Bacteria > Bacillota > Clostridia > Oscillospirales > Feifaniaceae > DATMXT01. The sequence continues at coordinate 3,508 of DATMXT010000250.1, forward strand.
CGATGTCGCCGTTCACGACGGCGTCGCCCGGCTTTGCCACGGGCACGAAGTGCCACTTCTTCTCATAGTCGAGGGCCGTGACGTCGATGCCGCGGCCGATGTTGTTTCCGGAGGCCGCCTTCAGGGCGGTCAGGGAGCGCTGGATGCCGTCGAACATGCCCTCGATGAGGCCGGGGCCGAGCTCGACCGACAGGGGGGAACCGGTGGACACCACGACGTCGCCGGGCCCGAGTCCCGCCGTCTCCTCATAGACCTGGATGGAGGCTTTGTCGCCCCTCATTTCGATGATTTCACCGATGAGGCGGTCATGGCCGACCCGCACGACGTCGAACATGTTGGCGTCGCGCATACCCGAGGCTACGACAAGGGGGCCGGAGACCTTGACTATTCTTCCTTCAACCATTTACTCACCATCTTTCTTTCTCTTAATCATTGCCAAGGATGTTGGAGCCGACCGCCCGCTCGACCCGCTTGCCGACATTTGCAAGCGCGAGCCCCATGCTGCCGTCCTTACTCGGAATGAGGATGACGGCGGGGGTGCGGCAGGTGCGGTACCGCTCAATGGCCTCGGCGCAGCCTTCGGCCAGCTTTTCAGTGATGTAGAGCACGGCGTACTCCAGGGCTTTCGGGCTGTGCAAAATGCGCGCAGCCTCTTCGGCCTCCGTCACCGGAAAAATGTCAAGTCCGAGAGCTGAAAAACCTAAAACGGTCTCGCGGTCGCCGATGACGCCAATTTTATACATACAGCGACCTCACTCTCTCTCTGATTGTATCTCCGGCAAGATGCGCGGCCTTGCCGGCCAGAATGATGCTGATGACCTTGTACTCGGTCTCTTTGGCGAGGAGGTACCCCGCGGGGACCTCGGCGCCGAAGGCGATATACTTGGCCGTCTTGATGTATTCCATCAGATAGTTGTCACAGAAGAGCTCAAAAGCCGCCATGCCGCCCTCTCCGCCGGAGAGTTCCTCAATGGCCTGCTTGCAGAAGATGCCGGCGTCGCAGAGCAGCCCCGGCAGTTCGTCATCCGCCGCCTCGTAGGCCTCAATGAACTTCGAGGCCGGGACGCTGCCGCCGTCGAAAAAGACCCTGGCGGCGAACTCGTAGGGCTTGCCCATGCGGCGAAGCCGCAGCAGGCTTTTGACGTTGGCGACGTCGACCATCTGGCAGACGTAGCCGGTCAGAAAGTCGTTTCCGATTTTTCTTGCCGCCTGCGCCATATCGCGGTAGCAGTAGCGGTCGAGCACGATGTCGATAAATTGGGGGTTGCCGGTGTCGCGGGCCGCCTTTGCGGCCTCCTCCACGCCCTCGGCCATGAGGGGGGTGAGCGCCTCAAGCGAACGGGTCTCGATGGCGGTCTTCATGACCTCGACCGGGACTGAGCCGCCGGTCGTGAAAATGTCCCGCGGCTCGTCCGTCAGCTCGTTTTTGAGCGCGACCTTGATATTGTGGTAGTCATTCGGATAGAGGAATAGGTCAAAGAGCCCTTTCCCGGCGGCGGCCACGAGGGCGGCCACCTGTGCGCGGTCGGTCTCAATGAGCCGGGACAGAAAGTCCGGCTCGCAGCCCGTGAGCCCCGAGACGTCGTATCCCTTATCCCCGAGCAGCTTGACCACTTCTTCCATGTTGTCGGCCTCAATGAGCTTCTCCGCGGTGGCGGTGTCCATCAAATGGACCTCATGGGCCTTGATGCGGGCCGACAGGGTCAGAAACTCGGTGTCCTTCAGTCTCGATTTGGGGGACATTCGATATCCTCCCCTCTAATTGAACAGAGCCGCGGCTACATCTCGCTCAAGCTCCTCGCGGTACTGCCGCAGCAGCGCGGCGAAGGTCAGGTTGAGCTCGACCTCGCCCTGGCGCACGACAAGTCCTCCGCGGGGCAGGTCCGCAGGCTCGACCGCAAGACCGGTCGCCTTCGCAAGCGCTTTGCCCACGCCGTCAAAGTCGGCTTTGGCAAGCAGCAGCGTGCTTCCGGGCGCCGCGTCTTTGGCCAGACTCTCAAGGATTTTCACGTACCCGGCCGGCTCTTCGGCCATGGCCGCAAGCTTTGCGGCGGCCGCCTCAAAGGCCTCTTCGATGAGCTTTTGCCGCTCGCCGAGCAGCTGCTTGCGGCCTTCGAGGTTCATCATGGAATCGGCGCGGCGGGCAATGTCCTGCGCGCCCTGCGCCGCTTTCCGCATGATGTCGGCTGCGGCCTTGTCGGCCGCGGCCTTCGCGTCGTCAAGCAGCTGCGCGGCTTTCGCGGCGGCCGCTGCCGCCGTTTCGGCGGCCGTGGCCTGCGCGCCGGCTTCAACCTTGCCGACGATATTCTCTATGCCCTTCACTGTACCTCCCCCTTACTTAAACGGGGATGTTGACGACGGTGAGGAAGGAGATGAGCAGCGAAAGAATGGCATAGGTCTCAACCATGGCGGCGAAAATCATGCCCTTTGCAACTTCACTGGGGCGCTTGGCGACAATGCCGATACCGGCTGCGGACACGCGGCCCTGCGCAATGCCGGAGAAGTAACCCACGACGCCGACCGGCAGCGAGGCAAAGAAGAGCTGCATTCCGGACTGGATGCTGATTTCCGCTATGTTTCCGCCGATGATGCCGATTTTGGAGAGTATGGCAAAGGCGACCAGCGTGCCGTAAATACCCTGTGTACCCGGGAGCGCCTGGAGCAGAAGGGTCTGACCAAACTTGGACGGGTCTTCTGTGACGACTCCGGAAGCGGCCTCACCGGCGATGCCGACACCCTTGGACGAACCCATTCCGGCGAACGTGACGGCGCAGGCCGCGCCAAGAATCGCCATAACAAGACCAAAAGACTCAAACATGATTAATTTTCCTCCTCATTAGTAGTAAGGTGATAATATTTTGTCTTTACTTTTAACGGGTTGAAGGGACGGCCTCCGTCCTCATAGAACTTGCCGAAAAATTCGACGTACTGGAGGCGGCTGGTGTGGACATAGGAGCCCAGCACGTTGAGCGCGAAGTTCAGCGCATGTCCGGCAATGAACACCAGGATGAAAACGATGATGCCGACGACGGAGTTTCCAAGCAGTGCGCCCATCGTGTTGAAGACGCTGGCGATGACGGCCGAGGCGATGCCCAACGCCATGAGGCGCGAATACGACAGCACGTCGCCAAGGTAACTCGTGATGGAGTACAGGTGAAGCACGCCTGAAAAGAGTCTCGCAATGATGTTTTTCTTGTCGCGGCCGTGGGTCAGCACGAGGCCCAGTGCTCCGGCGCCCAGCACATATTTGCCCCAGGGCAGGCCCATTCCCACAAAGCCGAGGCCCGCGAAGACGACATACCAGAAACCGATGTCATACAAGGCGCCCAGCGCGTCCCCGTCTTTAATCATGATGTAGGCTTTGACGCCCATGCCCACGAGGAGCTGGAACGCGCCGAGCCCGCAGCAGATGATGAGCATCGTGATGGGCTCGTCAATGGGGTTGAACAGCGCCGGGAGCGCGAAGGTCCTGCCGAGGAAAGTGGAAGAGAAAATGGAGATGGCGTCTCCGAAGAAGCTGCCGAAGATGGCGCCCACAATGGCGGTCGACAGGCCGCCGTGAATAAACAGCGTGTAGAGGCTTTTGGCAAATCCCTGCGGGTTGGTCTTTTTGAGCATGATGTACCCGATTGCAATCATCAGAAGCCCGTAGCCGATGTCGGCAAACATGAGCCCGAAGTATACAAAGAAGAAGGGCGCCATGACGGCGTTGGGGTCATATCGGCCGTATGCCGGCAGACTGTACAGCTCAGTGACCATCTCATACGGCTGCACCAGCTTGCCGTTTTTGAGGGCGACCGGCGGGTCCTCCTCCGGCGTGACGTCCTCATACTCGACGGCCACGGTAAAGGATGCCGCAAGCTCGGTGTAGAGCTTTTCGCTGAGTGCTTCCGGCACGTAGCCGGTGAGATAGAACACGCTGTCGGCACGGAGCAGCATTTGAGCGGCTTCGGCCATCGCAATTCTCCCCGAGAGGGTGTCGTAGAGCCGCTGGAGCTCCGGAAGTCTGCCGACTTCGGCGCGCAGCTCCTCGGTATACGCTTCATACTGACTGTGCAGGCCGGCAATTTGCGCTTCAATCCGCGCTTTTTCCCTTGCCGGCGTCTCTTTTGAATCCCTGAAGCTCAGCCGCGAGAACGAGAACTCGCGCAGCGCCTCCATGCAGCTGTCGGCCTCGCCCTTATACATGAGCACAAGCGCACAGCTGCCGCCGGTGTCCGCGCAGACGATTTCGACATAGCAGGGCAGGTCTTCAATGCGGGCGGGAAGCGTGGAAATGTCCACAATTGACGGGAAAAAACCGACCATCACGTCAACCGTGGCGGTTCCGGTCGTCGACAGCGGAATGTCGAGGGGAAGCCAGGGTGTGAGCGATGCCGCCTGACCGTCAAGTTTGGCGATTTCGGCCGGCATCGCGTCTCTCTTTTTCACAATGGCCAGCACCTGCTCGGCGCCTGCAAGTACGCCGACGGACGCGGCCATCGCGGCGTCCATTTCGGCGCCGGTGATGTTCGGTTTTGCAGTGAGGAGACCCCTTTTCGTCGCATACGGCGTAAGGGCGGCAATGGCGCCGCTCACCCGTTCGAGATCGGAGCGCAGACGGTAGGTGTCGGCCGTGTCGGGAGTCGCTTTAAACCAGTCAAACTCCTCGAGCAAGGGCGATGCGTCCTTGAGCTCGACGGCGCCGAAAAACGCCAGCTTTTTCAAAATTGCATTTTTTTCGGCGTTCATGCCTGCGAGGGTCAGCCTCTTCATGACTAACTCAGCCACTAACGCTCACAACCTTTGCAACAATAGTATCTATTGCCTTTTCCATGTTTTTTTGCGCCGCCCTGCGGATTTCGTCGCACCCGGCGGCGATTTCCTGCTGATGACGCCCGGCCTTCTCCTCGGCCGCGCCGCGGGCCTGCGCGAGCAGCTCTTCCGCTTTGGCGTTCGCCTCGGCCAGGCTTTGCTCGTAGAGCGCATCCGCGTCGACCTGCGCTTTTGCTACAGTCGCCTTGGCTGCTTCCGAAGCTTCCCTGCGGACAGCGGCGGCTTTCTCCTCTGCTTCGCCCACAACTTTAAGCAATTCAACAGCCACATGTTCACCACCCATCTTCGTAAATTTGCGTATTTATTAAGCCGCCCGTTTTAGGC
>DATMXT010000251.1:0-7574 GCA_035561375.1 Terriglobales bacterium
CACGTATACAAAAAGCTACTGCAGGCTTTTGTCGGATTATATAAGTTTTACGGACTTGTTTTACCGCTGCTCCGCCCGCTTTTTTAACGCTTCGAGTATCTCCCGGTCCGCCGGGCAAAAAGCGTATTCCTGAGTCTCTCCTGCCGTAATCCAGCGGATGTCGCTGTGCTCAATTTTCTTTGGGGTGCCGCATGCAATGGCGGCGTTGTAGAGCGCCAGCCGCACCGCAAGGTCGGGGTAGGGGTGGACGACGGTCATAAAGAGCTCCCCCACAGTGACCGTGACGCCGAGCTCCTCCCGGCACTCGCGGACAAGCGCCTCCTGCGGCGTCTCCCCCGCTTCGACCTTCCCGCCGACAAATTCCCACAGCAGCCCTCTGGCCTTGTGGGCGGGGCGCTGGCAAATCATAAATTTTTCGCCCTCCCAAATGAGGGCGGCCACGACATCGGTCATATTTTACACCTCTCACCGATTATACCATTCGTTGTACTTGCAGGCAACAAAAAAGCCGGCGCTTTCGCACCGGCTTTTTTAGCTCTTGTCAGGATGACAAAACCATTCTGTCGCTGATCTCCTCCTCCGAGCCCGCGGCGTCGTGGAAGCGCACCATCAGGTCTTCGACCGTCAGGCTCTGCTTCTCCTCGCCGCGCACGTCGAGGATGATTTTGCCGTTTGCCATCATGATCATGCGGTTGCCGTGTTTGATTGCGGCCCGCATGTTGTGGGTTACCATCATTGCCGTCAGCCCGTTTTCCTCAATGACCTTGTCCGAGAGCTCCAGCACTTTCATGGCGGTTTTGGGGTCTAAGGCCGCGGTGTGCTCGTCTAAGAGCAGCAGCTTTGGCTGGCGGATGTTGGCCATGAGCAGCGTCAGCGCCTGCCGCTGTCCGCCGGACAGCAGCCCCACCTTGCCGGTCATGCGCTCCTCAAGCCCCAGCTCAAGGGTCGCAAGCTCCTTTTTGAAGAGCTCCCGCTCCTCTTTTGTGATGCCGCGGCGCAGTGTGCGCCGCTCTCCCCGCCTGTGGGCAAGGGCCAGATTCTCCTCAATGCTCATGCCGGCGGCAGTGCCCATCATGGGGTCCTGAAAGACCCGTCCCAAAAGATAGGCTCTCTCATGCTCCGCCATTTTCGTGACGTCGCTGCCGTCAATGTTGATTTTCCCGCCGTCGACGCCGTAGACGCCGGCGATGCAGCTGAGCAGCGTGGACTTTCCGGCCCCGTTGCCCCCGATGAGGGTGACGTACTCCCCCGCCTCAAGCGAAAGCGACACGTGGTCGATGGCCGTCTTCTCGTTGACGGTGCCCTTGTTGAAGGTCTTTGAGATGTTCGAAACACTCAGCATCACCCCTTCGCCTCCCTTCTCTTTGCAAGTCGGTTTTTCAGCTCCGGCAGCGACAGCGCCAAGGCGACGGTCAGCGCCGTAAAGAGCTTGAGGTCGGTCGGCTGCATGCCGAGCTCCAGCACAATCGTGATGATGACGCGGTAGGCGATGGCGCCCAGCACCAGTGAAACGAGGTGCCGGAAAAAGCTCTTTGTGCCGAACAGCACTTCGCCGATGATGACCGACGCCAGCCCGATGACGATGGTTCCGGTGCCCATCTGGATGTCGGAAAACCGCTGGTTCTGGGCGATGAGGGCGCCGGCCAAGGCCACAAGCGCGTTGGAGAGCACGAGCCCCAGGATGATCATGTTGTCGGTGTGGATGCCCTGTGAGCGCACCATGTTCTTGTTGATGCCGGTCGCCCTTATGGCACACCCGAGCTCGGTTGAGAAAAACCAGCACAGCGCGGCGACGACGACCACCACCAGCGCAAGCCCGATGGCGATGACCGCAAATTCGCGGGGGTTTGAGGTCGCCGCAAGCCGCGCCTCAGTGCCGGAAAACAGCGTCTTCATGCGTAAGAGCGAGATGGTGGCCTTGCCCATGATGCGGATGTTGATGGAATACAGCGCGATCATGGAGAGAATGCCGGACAGCAGCCCCGGGATTTTCAGCTTGGTGTGCAGCAGTCCCGTGACAAGGCCCGCGCACATGCCTGCGCACATGGCGGCGGCGGTGGCCGTGACCGGAGAGACCCCGTCCACCATGAGCGAGGCCGCGACCGAGGCCCCGGTTGTGATGCTGCCCTCAACCGTCAGGTCTGCGTAGTCGAGCACGCGGTAAGTGATGAAGACGCCGATTGTCATAATGCCCCACAGCAGCCCGAGCGAAAGCGCTCCGAGACCGATATCGGCAATGTAGGTGATGCCCATCAGAAAATTGTCCCCTTCCGGTTTGCGTCGTTTCGGTCAGTTTTCCGGGTAGATGACAAATTCCTTGAGTTCCTCCGGAATCGCAACGCCGATGGCTTCGGCGACAGTGCCGTTGATGGCGTAGTCGAAATCTTTCTGGGACTCGACCGGCATTTCGGCGGGCGCGGCTTCGCCGTTCAGGATGCGGGCGGCTATTTCGCCGGTCTGGTATCCGAGGTTGTAGTAATTGATTCCGAGCGTCGCAAGCCCGCCGCTTTCAACCATGTTGGACTCGCCGCAGATGACCGGGATTTTGGCTTCCTTCATGATCTCGCCGACAATCGGCATGGCGGTGGCGATGATGTTGTCGGTCGGGACATAGAGCCCGTCGATCTTGCCGGTCAGAGACTGGGCGACCTGCTGCACGTCGTTGCCGGAGGTCACGGTGCCTTCGACGACTTCAATGCCGAGGGTCTCGCAGTACGCTTTGACCATATTGGCCTGAAGAATGGAGTTGTCCTCGTTGGAGGTGTAGAGCACGCCGATGGTCTTGACTTCGGGGTCGAGGCTCAGCATCAGTTCAATCTGCTGGTCGACGGGGTTCAGGTCGGTCGTGCCGGTGACGTTTCCGCCCGGCGCCTCGTTGCTGGCGACGAGCTTCGCGTCGACAAGGTCGGTGACGGCAGTGACGACGATCGGGATGGTCTCGGTCTGCGAGGCGACGGCCTGCGCGGCGGGGGTCGCGATGGCGAGAATCATGTCGACATTCGCGGCGACAAAGCGCTGGCCGATGGTCATGAGGTTGTTCGGGTCGCCCTGCGCGTTCTGGAAGTCGTAGGTCACGCCCTCGTCTGCCACATATCCGGCGGCGGCAAGGCCATCATAAAAGCCCTGGCAGGCGGCGTCAAGCGCGGGATGCTCGGCGTACTGAATGACGCCGATGGTATAGACCTTTTCCGGGGTGGAGGGTACTTCCGGCTGATCCGCCGGCTCTTCCTGTTTTGCGCAGCCGGAGAAGAGGGTGAGCGCTGTGAGTGCCGCCAAAATGATGGATAGTGCACGCCTGTGGTGTTTCATCGTGTCTTCCTCCCTGAATGATAAAATGTATATAGTTGCGAAAAAACACAAAACCCCCACTCTCGCATTCAAATGCGAGAGAGGGGGCTGGCCTTTCCGTCACCATCTCAGCTGCGGTTCGCTCCCTTTTTAGGGTAGCCGAACCAGGCGGGTCGGGTGACGGTCCCGTGTGGGTCGTAAAGCCACACGCGCCAACACCTTACCCGGCGTCTATCAACAATTTATTGCGGAAGCAGGAAGCTTTCCGCTGTGTGATTGTGAGATAATAATAGAAAGCCTTCCTTGCCCCCTTTGCGGCCCAGAGTGGCTCTGTGCCAAATTTTGTCCACACCTCTACTGATAGGCATGAGTGTGTATTGTACAAAATTATACAGACGAAATTCAGCGCTGTCAACCGGTTTGCCGAAAAATATGCGACAAACAAGCCATACAGCGCCGAATTGATTTTGGTGAAAATGTGCTAAATTTCAGTTAATTTATTGTGTATTTGCCCGTTACGCGTCTTCCATCACCGTGACGCCGCGGTTGTCGGCATAGAGACGAAGCACGCGGTATGCCGGAAATTCCCTCGCTATGTATCCGACAAGCCCGGTGTATATGGCGTTGTCCGCGGCCGGCACAATGGCTAAAAGCGAAGGGCCGGCGCCCGAGACCGTCGCGGAAAATGCGCCGAGGCTCAGCATCTTGTCCATGATCTCCTCCCCGCCGTGCACGAGCTGCAGACGGTATTTCTGGTGCAGCCTGTCCTTGGTCGCAACTTTGAGCAAATTGTAATTCCCGGTCAAAAACGCGGCCGTGCATAAGGAGGAGCGGGACAGGTTGAACACGGCGTCGGACATGGGAAAGCTCTTGGGCAGCGCCTCGCGGGCCTCGTGGGTGCTGACCGGGAAGTCCGGCACGACGACGATAAAGCAGAGCTCGTCCCGGCTTAAGGGTTTTTGATGATAAGTGACATGCCCGTTGTCGATGACGGCGGCCACAAAGCCGCCAAGGAGTGCCGGCGCGACGTTGTCCGGATGCCCCTCAATGAGGGCGGCGATGTCGAGCTTGTCCGAAAGCGACAGGACATTGCCCATCAGCTCGTCGGCAATGGTGACGCCGGAGGTGATGCAGGTGGAGGAGCTGCCGAGCCCCCGCGACATGGGCACGTTGTTTTCCTGAACGAGGCGCACGCCTTTGAAAGGCCGCCCCGCGTGCGCAAAGGTGTGGGCGATGGTGGAGACGATGAGGTTGTCGTTTCCCTTCGGAATCTCGTCGACCGACTCTACAAGCACCCGGTCATACGCTTCGAATTCAACATAGTTGTAAAGGGCTAAGGCGATGCCGATTGAGTCAAATCCGGAGCCCAGATTGGCGGTAGTTGCCGGTACGCGCAGTTTTTTCATGGGTGAAATTTCCTTTCGACTTGTATATATTACCGAAATATGGTAGACTAAATTGACGGTGCGGGTTTACTCCGAGCCGAGCACCCGCACATCGATGACGCCGCGCAGCGAAGTTACCTCGGCGACCAGCTCGTCGTTCGAGGCCGAGCTGTTCTGCGTCTCGACCGACAGCGTGAAAATGGCCACATTCCCGGAAGGAAGCCCCTGGTGCAGCGTGAGAATGTTGCAGCCGCGTTTCGCGACAGCCGCCAGAATGCCCGAGACGACGCCCGGCTCGTCCCGCAGCGTAAACGAAAGGCTGACCACCCGGTCCTTGGACTTGTCCCGGAAGGTGTAAATCATGTCCTTGTACTTGTAAAACGCGCTCCGGGAAAGCCCGGCCTGCTCAACGGCCTCACTGACCGTCTTGGCCTCGCCGGACGCCAGGAGCGCCTTGACCTGCAGGACTTTGTGAAACACTTCGGGAAGCGCCGCGCCGTCAATCAGATAAAAATCACCTGGCATTTCAAGTCCCCCTTATAGCTACACTTGTATGTACAGGGTGAACTTTACCACAAACGATATGAAAATGCAAGAACTTTATGAACGGAGGTATAAACTTGGACGACGCAACGGCAAGACGGGCGCGGTTCCTCATCAATCTGGCCTATATCGCCTCGCTCTTCTCCCTCGCGTACCTTGTTTTCAAGTACGGGCTCGGCATGGCCATGCCCTTTATTCTGGCGCTCATGGTCTCGGCCATCGCCCAGCCCATCATCACTCTTTTAGTGAGAAGACTGCACATCCCGCACGGCATCGCCTCGGTCATTTCGGTCCTCTTTGTCTTCTTCATCATGGGTTGGCTTTCGGTCGTCATCATCAGCGGGCTCGCCCAACAGGTCAAGGCGCTGACGGAATACTGGCCGACCCTCTATGAGCAGATTTCGTACCAGGTGTCCATTTACACGACCCGGCTGACCGACCTCTTTACGCTGCTGCCGCCTTACGCCGCCGACTATGTGGAAAACGCCGTGGCTAAGCTGACCGATTCGCTGCTCTCGGTCGTCGGGGATTTGACCGTGCCCTTTATCACATTCGTCACGGGGGCCGCCTCCAAGCTCCCCAGCATTTTTGTGGCGGCGGTCGTGACCATTGCGGCCTCCATTCTCATCTCCACCGACTACGACGACGTACGCCGGTTTATTTCGCTTCAGCTGCCGACAAATCTCTATGCCGTGGCGCTCGACACAAAACAGTTTTTCAAGCTGACCATTCTGCGGTTTCTGCGGGCCTACATGATCATCTGCTTTTGTACTTTCGTAGAGCTCAACATCGGCTTCATGCTGCTCGGCATCAAAAACGCCCTGCTGCTCGCGGTTCTCATTGCGCTGTTTGACATTCTCCCCCTCTTCGGGAGCGGCGGCATTCTCATCCCGTGGGCGATCATGGCCCTGATTTTCTCAAATTACGGGCTTGCCCTGGGGCTTGTCATCCTCTATCTCGTCGTGACCTCCGTGCGGCAGATCATTGAGCCCAAGGTCATCGGAAGCACCACCGGCCTGAGCCCGGTCGCCTCACTGCTCGCCATTTACTGCGGCCTGCGGTTTTTCGGCGTCATTGGAATGTTCATGATGCCCATCCTGCTCATTGTGGTCAAACACATGCAGGAAAACGGTTATATCAGGCTTTGGAAAACGGGGACTTAAGTGAAAATCTGAGGAGGGAGCAAAATGGTATCGGGCAAATGCAAGGCCTATCTTGAAGCCCATCGCGGGGAGATGCTGGCGCTGCTTGAGGAGCTTGTCATGATTGACAGCGGCTCCTACTTCAAGGCCGGCGTTGACCGGGTCGCGGCTGTGCTTGAAAAGGCGTACAGGGACGCCGGCTTTGAGACTCGGGTGATGGAACACGAAGACTGCGGAAACGGCCTTGTCGTGACAAGGCCGGGCGGCGGTGTCAGGGTGCTGTTGATCGGCCACCTCGACACCGTCTTTTTAGAGGGGGCGGCCGCCGCAAACCCTTTCAGGATTTCGGACGGCATCGCCTACGGCCCCGGCGTGCTCGACCAGAAGTCCTGTCTGGTCGGCGCGCTCTACGCCATCAAGGCGCTGCTCGCCGTATGCTCCGGGGAGCTGCCGACCGTGACCGTCGTCATGTCGGGCGACGAGGAGATCGGCTCCTTTCACATGCGGGAGCTCTTTGAGTCGCAGGCCCGGGGGTCCGACTGGGGCATTGTCATTGAGCCGGCCCGCGAGCACGGCGAAATCGTCATTGAGCGCAAGGGGGGTGGCGGCCTCACGGTCAGGGCGACGGGCCGGGCCGCCCACGCCGGAATAGAGCCCCGGCATGGGCGCAACGCCATTGAGGAGCTGGCTCTCAAAATTCCAAAGCTCAAAGCCTTAAACGACTTTGAAGCGGGCATCACGGTGACAATCGGTCAGATTTCGGGCGGCGAGGCCCGCAATGTCGTGGCGCGGTACGCCGAAATGGCCGTCGACCTCCGGTTTTCAACGCCGCAGCACGGTGAGGCCCTTTTTGAAGCCATCCGTAAAATTCTGGCAGAGCCCGAAATCGAGGGCGTGACCCTGGACTACGACCTGACGCTCTACCGGCAGCCCCTCACCCAGGTGCCGGGCGTCGAAAAGCTGCACCGCACCGTCAAAGAGGCCGGCGACGAACTCGGAATCGAGTATAAGACCGCCAAAACCGGCGGCCTTTCGGACGGCAACTTCACGGCTGCCGTGGGCCTGCCGACCGTTGACGGGCTTGGCCCCGTCGGCGGGCTCATGTGCTCCCCCGACGAATATCTCGAGGTCGACTCCATGGTCCCGCGGGCGGCGCGGCTCGCGGCAGTCCTCCATAAGCTGCAAAATGCAAAATAATTGTTCATTATTTTAGTAT
>DATMXT010000252.1:0-3759 GCA_035561375.1 Terriglobales bacterium
GGATGTCATCATTGTCGGCGCAGGACCCGCCGGCATTTTCACCGCCATTGAACTCATTCGGCGGGGCGCAGATAAACACATCACGATTCTCGAAAAGGGGCTGCCGGTCGAAAAACGGGTCTGCCCCAAGACCCGCACCCACGAGTGCCTGTCCTGCAAGCCCTACTGCCATGTCACAACGGGATTTTCCGGGGCCGGCGCTTTTTCGGACGGCAAGCTGTCGCTGTCGCCCGAGGTCGGCGGCAACCTGCCGGAGCTGGTCGGCGAGGAGACGGTGCAGGACGCCATCGACTATGTCGACCGCATTTACCTCGAGTTCGGGGCCGACAGCCAGATTGAGGGGCTCGGAAACCCGGCCGCCATCAAGGACATCCGCAAACGGGCCATTCAGGCGGGTCTGAGGCTGGTCGACTGCCCCATCCGGCACCTCGGCACCGAGCGGGCCCAGAAAATTTACTACCAAATCGAGCAGTATCTCTTAAACAGCGGCGTTGAAATTCTGTTTGGCAGCGAGTGCCTTGACCTTGTCATCAAGGACGGGAAATGTCTTGGCGTGCGCCTTGAGGGCGGCAAAGAGCTTCTGGCCGACGCCGTCGTCGTGGCCACCGGCCGCAGGGGCGCCAACTGGCTTGAAAACGTCTGCACTGAGCACCACATCGACCACCAGCCCGGCACCGTCGACATCGGCGTGCGCATTGAGGTGCGCAACGAGGTCATGGAGAAGGTCAACGAGGTGCTCTACGAGTCCAAACTCATCGGCTATCCGCCGCCCTTCAAGAACAAGGTGCGCACCTTTTGCCAGAACCCCGGCGGCTTTGTCAGCCAGGAGAACTACGACAACGACCTCGCCGTCGTCAACGGGCACTCCTATAAGGCGGTCAAGAGCGACAACACAAACCTCGCCATTTTGGTCTCGCACAACTTCTCGTCTCCCTTCAACCAGCCCATCGCCTACGCCCAGAAGGTCGGCGAGCTGACCAACATGCTGGGGGCGGGGCACATCCTCGTGCAGCGGTTTGGCGACATTCTGGACGGCAAGCGCACCTGGCCAAAGGAGATGAGCCAGTCCAACGTCCGGCCCACGCTGCCGGACGCCGAGGCCGGCGACATCACGGCCGCCATGCCCTACCGGGCCATGGTCAACATCATCAACTTCATTCAGGCGGTCGACTTCGTCGTGCCGGGCTTTGCGGCCCGCGAGACGCTGCTCTATTCGCCGGAGCTCAAGTTCTACAGCAACCGCATTAAAATGGACGCCGATTTCAACACCAACGTCGCGGGGCTCCACTGCCTCGGCGACTCGAGCGGATGGACCCGCGGGCTCATGATGGCCTCGGTCATGGGCGTTTTGATGGGCAGAAAGCTCTAAATTCATATTAAGAAGGGGGCCACCAATGAACATTGACGACCTCCGCTGTTTCTTGACGGTTGCGGAGCTGAAAAACTACCGCCGTGCTGCCGAGACGCTGTTCATATCGCAGTCGGCGCTGTCCCGCAAAATTTTTGCCGTGGAGCGGGAACTCGGAATTTTACTGCTGAATCGTACGACCAGAAGCGTGACCCTCACACAGGCCGGAGCCGCCTGCCTTGAAGATGTCCGGCGCATCGTGGCGGACTACGACGCGCTGAAAGGCAAAGCCGCAGACACTCGCCTGGGTGCGGCGGGGACGCTCAACATTGGGTATTACGGGTGGGTAGGGATCCCGCACGTCATCACCATTTGCGACGAAATTGCGAAGAACTATCCCTTAATCAAAGTGAAAGTCTTTCATAAAACAATGCCCGACGTATGCGAATCGCTTATGCGGGGCGAGGCCGACATCATTGTCACCATGCGGACAATCGCGGAAAAGCTGGCGGGGACTGCGTTTGTAGTCTTCTGCCGGCAGTCGCCTTCAGTGGCCGTCAGCGTCAAGCACCCGCTGGCCGCGCGAGAGTCGGTGCCGGTGGAGATGCTGCGTGACGAGCCGATCATCATGCACACCAGAGAGCGCTCGCCCGCCCTGCATGACGCGCTGGAGGAGCTCTGCATTGCGGCGGGCTTTCGCCCAAACGTCGTGACAAGGCTGGATGAGTCGGGGGTGATTCATGCCGCGCTTGGCCATGGAATACTGCTGATGCCGACCAACGCGGGCCGGGATTACAACTTTCCCGACAATGTAAAATGTCTGCCGCTTACCGGCAGGTATCCGCAGTTTGACATTGTGGCGGTCTGGCGGGAGAACTGTGTCAACCCTGCGGTTTTACTTGCCGTCGAACTGTTTGATAAGTACATTGGCGACGACAGGCGGCACCGGTCCTCTGAGCCGGCCGTAATCCATGCGACATATCCGGATTGATTACTTTTTAGAGATTAAGCTCCACAAATGTTGCAATATTCACATTTCCATTTTTTTCCTTTTATTGTTAAAATAGAAGTGCATTGAAAGCACGTGTTTTAACCAAGAGAGCAGTGAGGGACAAGCACCTTGCTGCTCTTTGCATAAAAAGGAGGAGATGAGAGTGAGAAAACGCAAAACCCTGGCAATTCTGCTCGCGCTCGCAATGATTTTCGGGATGCTTCCGGCCGGTACGCTTGCGCTGGATTCACCCGGGTATGACGACATTGCGGGGCACTATGCGGCAGGCCAAATCGAGAAATGGAGCGACTACGGCGTCCTCCAGGGAGACGGCAGGCTCTTCCTGCCGGACAGCCCCGTCACCAGGGCCCAGATGGCTACGGTCCTGGTCCGGCTATTGGGATTGACCGAGACGTCAGACGAAGTGTTCTCTGACATGATTCCCGGCGCATGGTATGCGGGTGCCCTGCTCAAATGCGCTGCGGCCGGCATTTTTGAGGGCAACGGCGACGGGACGATTGGCCCCAATGACCCGCTGACCCGCGAGCAGGCGGCCGTCATCCTGAGCAGGGCCTTCGACATTCCAACGGGGCGGATGGCCCCGGCAGTCGAGCTCGTGGCAGGGGCCACGGTCACCTCCTCCGCCATCAGGACGGCAGCGGCGCAGGCCATTGAGAAATCGGGCGGCATGGACGGCACATACAAGGGCGCCGCGAATGGCGTGTATGGGGAGCTGGAGGTCACGGTGGTTGTCAAGGACGGCAAAATATCGTCCTGCACCGTGACCAGGACGGCCTCGGTCAACGAGGGCGACCCGGCCTCCAACCCCGAGTCAAACGTCGACCCCAAAACTGTGATGACCGCCGCCTATACCGGTATGGACATCACCGCCGCCGATGTGAGCTTCACCGATGCCGACAGCATCGCCGAGTGGGCGGCCGCATTTGTGGCCGGCATGGTAAAGCTCGGCTTTTTCAGCGGTCGTCCGGACGGCCGCTTTGACCCCACGGCCCCGATGAAGCGGGCCGAGCTGGTCAAACTCATCGACAACATCGTAAAAGGCTATTTCAACACGGCCGGGACCTACACGGCCGGTGTCACGGGCAATGTCCTTGTAAACGCGCCGGCCACCCTCAGGAACATGGAGATCAAAGGCGACCTCATCATTGCCGAGGGCGCGGACGAGGTCAAGCTTGAGGGGGTCAAGGTCACGGGCCGCATCATTGTCCGGGGCGGCAAGCTGACGGCCGACGCCGCGACCAAGTCCTCGGGCGGCACGATTGTGTTGGGCAGCGCGACGCTTGGCGGAGCCTTCGGTGAGGTTGAAATCAAGGCCGCCAACAAGACGGTCCTGCTGGTAGGTGCGACCATCGCCAACCTCAGGCTCACAGGTGGCGGAACGTCGGTCAAGGCCGACAAG
>DATMXT010000253.1:0-3415 GCA_035561375.1 Terriglobales bacterium
ACCTCGACATGTGCCGCTGCCGCATGGTGCTGGCGGGCCCGGCGGGCGGGCGTAAAACCATTCGCAGCGTCGCTACGAAATACCCCAAGGTGGCGGTCGAATACCTTCAGCGGGAGAACATTCCGGCCCAGATTTTAAAGCTCTCGGGCTCACTCGAGCTGGCGCCGGTCGTGGGGCTGTCGGACTGCATCATCGACCTCGTCGACACCGGCCGCACACTGGTTCAAAACGGACTTGTCGAGTACGACGAGCTCTTCAAGGTGTCGACGAGGGCCATAGTCAGCCCGGTCAGCCTGCGCATGCGCTCGGAGGAGATGAACCGGTTTTATAAGCTCTGTGAGGAGATTAAAGAGCTCGGGGAGACGGGGGGAATACAATGAAAAAAATAACGCTGGAAGACGACCTGTCGCCCCTCCTGCCGCTGGTCGCCTCTGCGGCCGGCATTCCGGAGGACATCGCGGCAAGTGCGCGAAAACTGATTGACGAAGTGAGACTGGAGGGGGACGCCGCGCTGCTGCGGCAGGCCGTGCGCTTTGACAAGGCGCCGCCCGACATGGGGCTCGTCGAGACGGTGGAAATGCCGCAGGACCTGCCGGCAGGGCTGATTGCTGCCATGGAGCGGGCCATCGCCAACATCAAAGCCTTTCACAGCCGGCAGCTCCCCCGCGACTTCACGGCGGGGCCCCTCACCGCCCGGTGGCTGCCCGTCCAGTGCGCCGCAGTCTATGTGCCGGGCGGGCGGGCCGCCTACCCGTCGACCGTGCTCATGAACTGCGTGCCGGCTCTCATCGCGGGGGTCGAGCGGCTTTACATCCTGTCGCCGGCGGGGCCCTCCGGCCGGGTCAGCCCCTATGTGCGGGCGGCCGCCGCGCTGCTCGGCGTCAAAGAGGTCTACCGGGCGGGCGGGGCCGGCGCCGTCGCGGCGGCGGCCTACGGTACCGCGACCATCCCGCGGGCTGACAAAATTGTCGGCCCCGGAAACGCCTATGTCGCGGCCGCAAAAAAAGAGCTCATGGGGGTCATCGGCATCGACATGCTCGCGGGCCCGAGCGAAGTGCTGGTCATTGCCGACGAGACGGCAAGCCCCGTCTTTGCCGCGGCCGACCTGCTGTCGCAGGCCGAGCATGACCCCATGGCCCGCGCCATTCTCGTGACGACAAGTCCCGCCATGGGCGAGGCGGTGGAAGCCGAACTCGAACGTCAGACGGCGGGCGCCCCGCGGGAGGCCGTCATCCGGGAATCGCTGTTGTCGGGGGGCGCCGTCGTCGTGGCAAAAGACCTCCCGCAGGCGGCCGCCGCCGCAAACCTCATTGCGCCCGAGCATCTGGAGCTTTTGACAAAGGAGGACATCACGCCCCTCATCAAAAACGCCGGCTCCGTCTTTGTCGGCCCATGGTCGCCCGAGCCCATCGGCGACTATGTGGCAGGCACCAACCACGTGCTGCCGACGGCGGGCTCAGCCCGGTTTTCCTCGCCCTTAGGGGTGCTCGACTTCATGCGCTGTACCCAGATCATCCGGTATTCCAAAGACGACTTTGCGCAAAACGCCGCCGCGGCGGCCGTCATAGCAGACGCGGAAGGGCTTTACGCCCACAAATTTTCAATTGAGGTGAGATGTGATGGTTAAGGCCGACGCAAACGAATCCCCTTACAGGCTGCCTGAGGCCAAAATGGCCGAACTATTTAGCCGCATAGCCAAAGCGGGGCTCAACCGCTACCCGGAAAGCCACGACGCCGTCAAGGCTGGCCTTGCCCTTTACACAGGGCTTGCGCCTGCCGACTTCATCTGCGGCAACGGCTCGGACGAGCTGATCGCCATGACGGTGCTGGCTTTGGCCCGCGGCGGCAAGGTCGCGGTGCCGGCGCCGACATTCGGCATGTACGCCGTCTGCGCCCAAAACTACGGCGGCAAGGCGGCGGCCTTTCCGTGCGACGAAAACCTCGACTTAGACCTTGCCGCCTTTGCCGATTTCGCAAACGCGCAAAAGGCAGACCTCACGGTGCTGTGCAGCCCCAACAACCCGACAGGTCAGGCCTTTGAGCGGACCGAAGTCGGGCGGTTTATCGGAGCGGTCAAGGGCATCGTCGTGCTGGACGAGGCTTACAGCGAATTTTCCAATACGTCCTGTATAGACCTTGTCAAAAAATACAGCAATCTGGTCGTTTTGCGCACGCTCTCGAAGGCCTTCGGCATGGCCGGCGTCCGGTTTGGCTACCTCGCGGCGGCGCCCGAGCTGCTGGCAAGAATCGAGGCCGTGCGGCAGGTTTTTAACCTCGGGGTCATGCCGCTGCTTGCGGCCGAAGTCGCCCTGTCGGACATCTCGTATATGAAAGAGACCGTGGAGAAGCTCACGGCCGAGCGGGAGCGGATGGGGGCAAGGCTTGCAAAGCTTACGAACGTCAAAGCCAAAAAGAGCGCGACCAACTTCATCTTGCTGCGGTGCCGGGATGAAAAAGAGCTTGCGGGCATCCTCGCCATGGCCGGGGTCACCGTGCGCACATACAGAGAGCCGGAGCTTGCCGGATGCGTTAGGGTCACGGTGGGGGAACCCGCCCAAAACGACGCCGTACTTTCGATATTGGAGGATTATGATGAGAAGCGCAACGGTTGAGCGAAAGACTGCCGAGACCGACATCCGCCTGACGGTGGCGCTGGACGGGGCGGGGAGGTATGAGGGGAAGTCCGGCAGCGGCTTTTTCGACCACATGCTCTCGCAGCTTGCAAAGCACGGCGGCATGGACATCACGCTTGCGATGACGGGGGATGTCGAAGTCGACTTCCACCACTCGGCCGAGGACGCCGGCATTGTGCTGGGGTGCGCCCTCGATGAGGCGCTGGGCGACCGGCGGGGCGTCGCCCGCTTTGCCGACTGCCACATCCCGATGGACGAGTGCCTGACAAGGGCTGCCGTCGACCTGTCGGGCAGGGGCTACTTTGTCTGGAGCGCTCCCGCCATGGCCCCTGCGGTCGGCGGCCTTGACACCGAAATTTTCCCGGAGTTTTTCAGGGCTTTCGCCGTCAACGCCAAAATGGCGCTGCACCTCTCGGTCCTCTACGGCGCCAACACCCACCACATGATTGAGAGCGCCTTCAAGGCGGCGGCCCGCGCCATTCTCGCCGCAAAGGCGGTGGCGGGAGACAGTCTGCCCTCCACCAAGGGGGTGCTGTGATGCAAATTTTTCCCGCAATCGACCTTTTGGACGGCAAGGCGGTGCGCCTGATGCAAGGCGAGCGCAAGGCGATGACGGTCTACTACAAAGACCCCGTCGAGGCCGCAAAGCGCATGGCCGACTGCGGCGCGACAAGGCTGCATGTCGTCGACCTCGACGGGGCGTTTGACGGCGTACAGAAAAATCTCGCCGTCGTCGAGCGCATTGCGGCCTTGGGGCTCTTTTATATTGAGCTTGGCGGCGG
>DATMXT010000254.1:0-2398 GCA_035561375.1 Terriglobales bacterium
TCAATGGACAGGCCAAACGCGGTGCCGCAGGTGATTTCCCCAGACTGGAGCTTGGCGGAGGCGTCGGCGACCTTTGCGCGGATGTCCTCGGGGACGATGGCGGTGTAGAGCTCGTTTTCGGCAAGGCCGACGCACTCCTCGGCCATGCCGACATAGTCGGTCTCGCCGTAGGTCAGGGTGCCGTCCATGTACGCTTTGACAGCGTCAAAGAGGGAGAGGTCAACGCGCTTGAGCATGGAGGTGGCGGTGATCTCGGCCTTGGCGGTCTCGCCCTGCTCCATGAAAATCATGCCCTGGTCGGAGTCGACGCCGATGCAGGTGAGGCCGGCCTCCTTGCCGCCCTTTTCAACGGCGGCCTCGAACACGCCAAGTCCGGCCTGACCGGCGCAGCCGTAGTTGACGTCGACGCCCTTGGCGAACTGGGCCAGCGCAAGGTCCTTGCCGGTGGCCGAGTCGCTGAAGCCGCCGACATAAGAGACGGCGATCTGGATGTCGGGGTTGACCGACTTGGCGCCCTCGACGTAGCCGACGAGGAAGTCCTTGATGACGTCGTTGTCAATGCCGCCGACAAAGCCGAGCTTGCCGGTCTTGCTCATGCTGGCGGCCAAGAGGCCTGCCAGATAGGAGCCTTCGTTTTGCTTGTACTCAATGCAGTGCACATTCGCAAAGGTGCCCTTGGTCCAATCGACTGAGGTGTCGTACATGAGGAAGGTGATGTCGGGATAGGTGTCGGCGATATTCTCGACAAATCCGGTCATCTGCCAGGTGCCGCAGATGACGACGTCGTAACCCTCTTCGCATGCGTCGAGCAGCGAGGGCTCCCATTTGGTGTTGTCGTAGGACATCTCAACGGTGTCGATCTGGACCTTGTCGCCGTATTCGGCGCTGATCATGTCCATGCCGGCTTTGGCCGAATCAAAGAAGGAGAGGTCGCCGAGGTTTCCGTTGATGAGGTTGGCAATGCGCACCGGCTCGGTGGTGTCTCCATCCGGGGGGGTATCGGTGTCGGTCTTCTTCGCGCAGGCGGCCAGCGAGAGGACCAGCGCGAGGCAGAGCATCAGAGCAAGCAATTTCTTCATAAATTGTTCTCCTTTACATTTTTTAAATCTTGGCTCTTGTGCCATTTGCGTCAAAGTTCTGCCACAAAGTGATACAAGTTTGCCTCTATTTTACATCGGAGCCCCCGGCATTTCAAGAGCAGGCCTTCAATTTGTCAAAGTGCCCTAAAACCACAGGAATAATTGACGGATCATACAACTTTCCAACCCATAATTTTGCATTATGTTGTCATTGTTTGTTGAATAGTTGACGAAGTCGGATCACAGGTATAGCATAAATGCAGGATTTGGCCATGGCGGCGGGGCGCTGC
This sequence comes from Terriglobales bacterium, assembly GCA_035561375.1. Lineage (GTDB taxonomy): Bacteria > Bacillota > Clostridia > Oscillospirales > Feifaniaceae > DATMXT01. The sequence continues at coordinate 1,370 of DATMXT010000254.1, forward strand.
GCTCGCCGCCTTTGCCCGCAGCCATGTTCAGGGCTTTTCTCCCTGTCCGCCTTGCTTTGCGTAAGCAAAGCGGCGTCTTTTACAGCGAAGCTCCGCCCCCGGAAAACCGGGCGCGGGAAGAGTTCCCGCCACTTATATATGGCCGACTCAAAAAGTGGGGTGACGTCATGTCATTTGAATTCGGAAAGGCAAATGCCCGCGAGCTTTACGAAATTGCGGCGCTGTATGCGGCCGCTTCGGCGACGCCGGGGTGTTCCTGGCGGTCGGGCTACCCCAGCCTTGAGACGGCGGCGGCCGACCTTGAGGCGGGCGCGCTCTACCGGTTTGCCGACGAAGAGGGGCGGGTGGTCGCCGCGGCCACGCTGTGTTTACCGGGAAATTTCCCAAAGCTCATTCCCAAAGGCATGAGAAAGCCCTGCGAGCTGTCAAGGCTCTGCACCCATCCGTCTTTGCAGGGGCTGGGGTTGGGGGGCGAGCTGCTCGACCGCATGCTTCTTGAGGCGCTGTCACTCGGCTACGACGGCGCGGTGCTGCTTGTGGCTGTCCAAAATACGCGGGCCCGCAGGCTCTATGCCGCGAGAGGCTTCTCCGAAGCCGGGGATACGCACCGGGACAACCTTGACTTCGTACTTATGCAGCGCAGGCTTGTCCCCCGGACCATAGGATAAAAAAGAGACTGTCCGCACTTGCGGAAGTCTCTTTTGCTTAGCGCCAAAATATAATGTACAAGTGGTGCTGTTCCAAGTTACTTGGTCAGCTCGCTTCTGCAGAGGGCGCATACCGGCTGGCCCTTGAAGTCGGCCAGTGCCTCTTCGCTTCCGCAGAAGATGCAGGATTTGTTGTGCTTGGAAATAATGATGTTCCCATTTTCCAGCCGCAGCGAAACATAATCCCTCGGGCTTACGTCAATACTCTTGCGTTGGTCAATGGGTAACACAATTCTGCCGAGCTCATCAATCCTTCTAATTACATTGACATTTTTCATTTTATTTAATTTCCCCTTCCTGCGCGGCGCGCATTGCACAATAC
>DATMXT010000255.1:0-3384 GCA_035561375.1 Terriglobales bacterium
CCTTGATGGCGTCGTAAGTGATGGGGGGCAGCTTGTCGCGGCGGGCGGCCATGCGGGCGGCCAGGAGCTTCAGCCGCAGCTCGCACATCTGCTGGGCGGCGTTGCCGGCCTCGAGAAAGGCGAGCTCCGGCAGCTTGAAGAAGTCGGCCAGATTGTCCTTGTTGCCGCCGTAGAGGTGCCGGAAGGTCTTGTAGAGCGAGATGGCGAGGTAGACCTGCGCCTCCGCCGCAAAATCGCGGTAGCGCTCGTCCTCCATCAGCCCGAAGAGGACATTGACGGCGCTTGTCGTGTACTTTCGCCCGAGGGTGACGGCGACCCCCCCGCGGCTGTCCTTGACAGGCTCTGTGGAAGCCTGCGGCAGGCTCTCCCCGCGCTGGGGCGTGACCCCGAGCAGATAGTCGGTCGTCACGCCGTAGTAGCCCGCGGCCTTGACCACAAACTCCAGCCCCGGGCGGCGCACGCCCTTCTCATAGTGCGACAGGAGCGCCTGCGAGATGCCGAGTTCCCCCGCCGCGTCCTTCTGACTTTGCCCCTTCTCCCGCCGAAGCAGCGTGAGCAACCTTGGAAGTTCAGAATACATTTTTTACTCCCCGTATAATTTCGATGGTTTATTCCAGTATTGTAACACGGGCCCGCCCGATATTTCAATCCCCCTTGCACCCCCACCCGCCGTGATTTATAATAGAGTCGGAAGGACTGTGGCACCCATTTATATTTCGGCACACCGTCCATAAGAAAAAGACCCTGAGGTGATTGATTTGAAACTCGGCATCGTCGGACTGCCCAACGTCGGCAAATCGACGCTCTTTAACGCCATTACAAACGCCGGCGCGGGGGCGGCCAACTACCCCTTTTGCACCATTGAGCCCAATGTCGGCGTCGTGGCGGTGCCCGACGCCCGGCTTGACAAGCTGGCCAAAATTTATACCCCCAAGAAAGTGACGCCGGCCGTCGTTGAATTTGTCGACATCGCGGGGCTTGTTCGGGGCGCCTCCCGCGGGGAGGGGCTCGGCAACAAGTTTTTGTCCCACATTAGAGAGGTCGACGCCATCGTGCACGTCGTGCGCTGCTTCGAGGACGCGGGTGTCATCCACGTCGAGGGCAGCGTCGACGCGATGCGGGACCTCGAGACCATCAATCTGGAGCTCATTTTCGCCGACCTCGAGACCTGCGAGCGCCGGCTTGACCGGGCCCGCAAGGCCGCCAAGGGGGATAAAAAATATCAGGGCGAAGTGGAGCTCTTCGAGGCGGTCTTAGCCTGGCTCGAGTCGGGCAAGCCGGCCCGCGCAATGGCGCTCTCCGAGGAGCAGGCAGAGACGGTGCGGGAGGCAAATCTGCTGACCACAAAGCCGGTCGTCTATGCCGCCAATTTAGGGGAGGCGGACTTTGCGGGAGGACTTGAACAGAGCGCCTTCTACCGCCGGCTGCGCGATGCGGCCGCCGCCGAAGGGGCCGAGGTGTTGCCGATTTCCGCCAAGCTCGAAGAGGAGATTGCGGCCCTTCCCCCCGAGGAAAAAGCGCTGTTTTTGGCCGACATCGGCCTGGAAGAGAGCGGCCTTGACCGGCTGATCGCCTGCTGCTACCGGCTACTGGGCCTCATCAGCTTTTTGACGGCCGGCGAGCCGGAGGTGCGGGCCTGGACCATTCGCCGCGGCACACGGGCGCCTGCGGCGGCCGGAAAAATCCACACCGACATTGAGCGGGGCTTCATTCGAGCCGAGGTCATCGCCTATGACGAGCTCATGAAAATCGGGTCGCTCGCCGCCGCCCGCGAAAAGGGAATGATTCGCAGTGAGGGAAAGGATTATGTTATGCAGGACGGCGACGTCGTGCTCTTCCGCTTCAATGTATAGCGTATCTGTGCGCCGCCCTGTCCGCCCGCGAAAGGGGCCCGCGCAATGACGGGCGGCCGCGGCTCCGCCTCCCACGCCCGCCGGGCCGGGTTCCTCGACCTGTGGCGGGGGCTGTCGGTCGTGCTCATGGTGCTCATGCACACGATGTTCCAGTGCGAAGAGGTCTGGAACCTGCGCATGTGGGTGCTGCACTGGTGGCTTTACCCCTGGCTGCACCTGCTGTTTGCCGGCTCTTTCATCTTCATTGCCGGCCTGTGCACGAGACTGACAAGGAGCAACCTGCGCCGCGGGGTGCAGGTGCTGCAATGGGCCGCCCTCGTCACGGCGGTCTCGCTTCTCATGCCGACCGGCATTCCCATCTACTTCGGCGTGCTGCACTGTCTCGGCACCATGATGGTGCTGTTCGGCCTCATTGAGCGCACGCCCCTCGAGCGGGCCGTGCGGCCGGCCCTCTTCGTCGTCTGGGCAGGGCTCTTTGTCGTCGCCTGGCAGTGGTACCAGACGGCGCCCAACGGAGGCTGGCTGACCCTCGTCCTCGGCATGCCGCCCCCCATCATCATGGGGGACTACTACCCTTTGATTCCCTACCTGCCCCTTTTTCTGGCAGGGGCCGCAATCGGCCCGCTTGTGGCGCAGGGAAGGGGCCCGAACTGGCTTTACGAGGCCCGGCTTCCCGTCCTGAACGCAGTCGGCCGCAATGCGCTTTTAGTCTACCTGCTGCACCTGCCAATTGTCTTCATTTTGCTGCTCATTTTATTTGGCTGGCCGCCGATGTGATAAAAAAGCCCCCCGTGGGGGCTTTTTTTTGGCTGTCAAAAAAATTGTTTTTCGACAGCCTGATTTTCTCGACCCTCCGATTGGCCGAGAAAATGCAGTGTTGCTATTTTCGGAAGTTCCGCGTATACTGTTATCAAATGCAGAGCTGATGGGCGAGTTGGCTGCTCCGTTTTTCGGAGCCTCACCGCCGGGTGTAGGCTCTGCATTTGTTATATCGGGGAGAACAAATACAGCGCCGTCCGCAGTTAAAATCCTTATTTTTTAATACGATTAAAAAATAAGGCCCATTATATGCCGCCCGTGAGCGCGAATTCACTTCGCGCTCTGTACCGCTCACTTGGCGGAAAACCCCCAGGTTTTTCGCCACTTCAAAAAAAGCCACCCTACGGGTGGCTTTTTGCGCCTTTGTCGGATGCCGTCAAATCTCCTTGCCGTTGTCCGGGCCGGGGGTGTTGACGATGACCTTTGCCGGCGTCAGGATGAGGGCGCCGGTGCAGACCATTTTGCCGCCGGTCTTCTCCGAGACTACCGCCTTGAACTGCTCCACGACCGGGCCCTCCTCGACAAAGTCGGCGTCGCAGATGAGCTGGTAGCCCTCCGGCGCCGGGAACTTGCCGACGCCGACTGTCACCTTTCCGCAGCGCTTGGCGTTGGCGACTGTCGTCTTCATGAAATTGCGGGCAATGGCAAGCCGGCCGTCCGGCAGCACCGCCTTGAACAGGGTGGTGATGAGGTGGGGCGTGCCGTCCTCGTC
>DATMXT010000256.1:0-2265 GCA_035561375.1 Terriglobales bacterium
AGCAGCGTTGCCACCTGGTTGCCGGTGGTGTCGTGGGTGTGCAGGTGGATGGGCAGCCCCACCTCCTGCTTGAGGGTTGTGATGAGCTTTTTGGCGGCGTAGGGCTTTAAGAGCCCCGACATGTCCTTGATGCAAATGGAATGGGCGCCGCGCCGCTCAAGCTCCTTGGCCATCTTCACGTAGTAGTCGAGGGTGTATTTGTCGCGACTGGGGTCCGAGATGTCGCCGGTGTAGCACATGGCGGCCTCGAGGAACTTGTTCTGGTTTAAGACCTCGTCCATCGCAATCTCCATGCCGGGAATCCAGTTGAGGGAGTCGAAGACCCGAAAGACGTCGATGCCGGTCTCGGCGGCCGACTTGACGAAGGCTCTGACGAGGTTGTCGGGGTAGTTGGCGTAGCCGACGAGGTTGGAGCCCCGCAGCAGCATCTGGAAGGGGATGTTCGGAATGCGCTCCCGCAGCAGCTCAAGGCGCTCCCAGGGCGACTCGTGCAGGAAACGGTAAGCCACGTCGAACGTGGCGCCGCCCCACATTTCAATGGAAAAGCAGTTTGCGAGAATTTCGGCCGTGCCCTCCGCCGAGAGCAGCATGTCGCGGGTGCGCATGCGGGTGGCGAGGAGGCTCTGGTGGGCGTCCCGCATCGTGGTGTCGGTGACCAGCAGCTTTTTTTCAGCTAAAATATGGTCCCGCAGGCCCTCGGGGCCCTTTTCGTCGAGAATTTGCTTTAAGCCCTCCGGCGGCGTCTCGAGCAGCTTTTTGGGGAACCGCGGCGTGTCATACTGCGGGCGCTCGGCCGACGGGGCCGCCACCTGGATGCCGGCGATATATTTGAGGACTCTTGTGCCCCTGTCCTCGGTGTCGTCGAAGTCGAAGAGCTCCGGCGTCTCGTCAATGAACTTGGTGTGGCATGCGCCCTCGACAAACCGCGGGTGGGTCATGATTTTGGTGACAAAGGGGATGTTGGTCTTGACCCCCTTGACGTGCACCTCGTTTAAGGCCCGCGTCATCTTGCGGCAGAGGGCCGGGAAAGTCGTGTCCCAGCAGGTGACCTTGACTAAAAGCGAGTCGTAGTAGGGCGAGATGACGCTGCCGACGTCAAAGTTGCCGCCGTCGAGGCGCACGCCAAAGCCGCCGCAGGAGCGGTAGGCCGTGATTTTGCCGTAGTCGGGCGCGAAGTTGTTCTTGGGGTCCTCAGTCGTGACGCGGCACTGGATTGCGTAGCCGTTGATGCGCAGGTCCTCCTGCGAGGAGAGCCCGATTTCGGGGTGGGAGAGGGGCTCCCCCTCGGCGATGAGAATCTGGGCCCGCACGATGTCAATGCCGGTCACCATCTCGGTGACGGTGTGCTCGACCTGAATGCGGGGGTTCATCTCTATAAAGTAGTGTTTTCCGTCGCGGTCGACGAGAAATTCCACGGTGCCGGCGTTGACGTAGCCCGCCTTGCGCGCGATTTTGACGGCGTCGGCCCGCAGCGCCGCCACCGTGCGCACCGGCACCGACCAGGCCGGGGCCATTTCGACCACTTTCTGATAGCGGCGCTGCAGGGAGCAGTCGCGCTCACCGAGGTGCATGATGTTGCCGTAGTCGTCGGCCAGAATCTGCACCTCGATGTGCTTTGGCTCGACGAGGTATTTTTCAATGAAGATGTCCTCGTTGCCAAAGGCCTTGCGGGCCTCGCTGCGCACGAGTTCAAAGGCCTCCGAGACCTCCTCCGGCGTGTCGCAGCGGCGCATGCCCCGCCCGCCGCCGCCGCCGGCCGCCTTTAAGATGACCGGAAAACCGTACTGCCCCGCTTTTAGGGCGGCGTCCTTTGCATCTTTCAGCGGCTCGGTGCAGCCCGGAATGGTCGGCACGCCGCAGGAGAGGGCCAGCTCCTTGGCCGACAGCTTATCGCCCATCGTGGCCAGCACCGACGAGGGCGGGCCGATGAAAACGATGCCGTTTTGCTCGCAGGCACGGGCGAAGTCGGCGTTTTCGGACAAAAAGCCGTAGCCCGGATGAATGGCCGTCACGCCGCGGCGCTTTGCCATGTCGATGATGCCGGGAATATCAAGATAGGTCCCGAGTGGGCTGCGGTTTTCCCCCAGCAGATAGGCCTCGTCGGCCTGCACCCTGAACAGCGAATAGGTGTCCTCGTTGGAATACATGGCAACCGTGTGAATGCCAAGGTCATAACAGGCTCTGAAGATGCGAATGGCAATCTCACCGCGGTTTGCAACCAGCACTTTGTCGATTTTCACTTTTGGCATGATGTCCTCCCATAAG
>DATMXT010000257.1:0-6684 GCA_035561375.1 Terriglobales bacterium
AAGGGCATCCCCGTGAAGTGGACTTTACAGGCGCCCGCAGGCTCACTGAACGGCTGCAACAACGCCATTGTCATCCCGGAATACGATTTACAGGTTGGGCTAAAGGCCGGGGACAACGTCATTGAATTTACACCCGACCGCTCCGGCACATTTGCCTTCAGCTGCTGGATGGGAATGGTCCGCTCCAGCATTGTCGTGACAAACGCGGACGGCACGGTGGACGCGGCGGGGGACGACGGCTCCGACAGCCTGCCGTCCTGCTGCGGCTGATGCCGCAGGGAAAGGAGTCCTTATGAGATTACTACTTTTACATTGGCACTGCATTCTGCCCGCCGCGGTGATCCTCATTGCGCTGCTCTCCATGAATCGCGGCCAAAAAAGGCGGGCGCAAAACGCCCCGGCCGACAGGAGCTATATCGAAGACAACAAGGAGATCGAGCTATGATGCAATACCGTCACCGCCATAAACGCCGCGCCGCACCGCTGCAGGCACAGTTTCGCCTATCGGGCCTTTTGACAGTGGCCGCCCTGATGCTTTTGCTGACCGCCTGCGCGGGCCAAGGCGACACATCCTCGGGCGCCGGAAACGGCGCTGACAAAGGCAGCGACCTGACCATTTCCATTGCCGACCTCTCGGAAGACGCCTCTTTTTATCCGATTGAGGTGGATAAAACCGAGATGGAGGTTGTGGCGGTCCTTGCGCCGGACGGTACGGTTCGCACGGCCTTCAACACCTGTCAGGTGTGCTATGACTCCGGCAGGGGTTATTATGAGCAGTCGGGCGACAAGCTGGTCTGTCAGAACTGCGGCAATCAGTTCACGATGGCGCAGGTCGGCGTCATAGCGGGCGGATGCAACCCGTGGCCGATTTCAGGTGAGGACAGGACCTCGACGGAGGATACCGTCACGATCTCATATGACTTCCTAAAGGAGTCCAAGGAGATATTTGAAAACTGGAAATAGCTGCGGGCGAGGCATTCATTTATGAATTGCAGCCGCGATGCCGAGGTATTATAATGGAGAGGATAGTTATCCCGGTCGGCGGCATGTCCCGCGAACACTGTGTCAGGGCCGTTCCCACGGCGGTGGGCGCTCTGTCCGACGTTGCCGGCGTCTTGGTCAAGCCAAGCCAAAAGACGGTGGCCGTCTCGCACGAGCCGCCCGCAAGTATCCCTTGCCCAAATCAAATCCGAAATTGAAGCGCCGGGGTACGACGTGCTCGCTTGAACTTGAGGACTTGCGGGATGTACGGGAAATCCACGGATTTCCCGTACATCCGTTTTCATTTTCCGTTTGGAGAGGGGTTTAGGGATGACGAAAAGCAGGAATATCCTCATCGTGGACGATGAGCCCAAAATCCGCGAAGTGCTCACGGCACTTTTTGAAAGCAAGGGGTATCGCGTGTTTTCGGCCGAGACCGGCGCCGACGCCCTGCGGATTTTCCATGCGGAAAACATCGCGCTTGTGGTTTTGGACCTGATGCTGCCCGACCTGTCGGGCGAAGAGGTCTGCCGGGCGATTCGCGCAGGCTCCCGCGTTCCGGTCATCATGCTGACGGCGAAATCCGAGGAGGATGAGCTGCTGGCGGGGCTGGAGACGGGCGCCGACGACTATGTGACAAAGCCCTTCAGCCTCAAGGAGCTCTACGCCCGCGCGGAAGCGGTGCTGCGCCGCTCGCAGGATGACTTGGTACCCCTGTCGGTGCGCAATTCCTTCCGGGGGGGCGACCTGGTCCTCGACTTTGAAAAAAACAGCTTTCTCAAAGCCGGGAAACCGGTCGGCCTGACCCAGAGCGAGGCGAGACTGCTCGGGGTGATGATGAAGTATCCCGGCCGGGTATTCCCGCGGGGCGAGCTCATCGAGCTGGCGCTCGGGAATGAGTTCGACGGCTACGACCGCGCGGTGGACAGCCACATCAAGAACCTGCGGCAGAAAATCGAGGACGACCCCAAAAAGCCCGTATATGTGCTCACGGTGCACGGCGTCGGGTACAAGTTTGGAGGAGAGTAGCCATGCTGCGCAGTCTTCGGGCACAGCTGTCCCTATCCATACTGTTCGTGCTGCTGGTCACCGTCGCCCTGATCAGCGTTCTTTCCAACTGGCTCATCAACCGGGAATTTGCCCGGTACATCATCCGCCAGGAGGAGCAGCGCAGCGAGAGCATTGTCAGCGACCTTGCAAGCCAGTACGGAGCCCTGAGTGGCGGATGGAATGAGAATTTTTTGCACACCGTCGGCATGTATTCTCTCTATGACGGATATCTCCTCAAAATCTATGACGCCTCCGGCGCCATGCTGTGGGACGCCGAAAACCACGATATGACCCTGTGCAGCCAGATCATGGGGGAAATTTCGCAGCGCATGGAGGGCGCAAGACGGCAGGGCGGATTTGTCACAAACACCTATGCCGTCAAGCGGGGCGCAGCGGAAGTGGGCTCGGTCTCCATCACCTATTACGGGCCGTTTTTTTTCACTGAAAACGACTATCTGTTTTTGAAGACGCTCAACCTTGTCCTGCTGGGGGCGGCGCTGCTGTCCTCGCTGTTCGCGGTGGCGGCCGGAACGCTGCTCGCGCGCCGCATTTCGCGCCCCATTGCCAAAACGGCCTATATCGCCACGCAAATTGCCCAAGGGAATTACGACATCCGGTTTGAAGGTACGCCCGCAACCCGCGAGCTTCTGGAGATGACGGCGGCCATCAACCACCTGACCGAGGCCCTGTCCGAGCAGGAAAAGCTGCGCAGACGCCTGACTTCGGACGTGGCCCATGAGCTGCGCACGCCGCTTTCGGCCGTCGGCGCCCATTTGGAGGCCATGCTCGAGGGAATTTGGGAGCCCACCCCGGAGAGGCTCCAAAACTGCCATGACGAAATTAAGCGGCTCGGGGCGCTGGTGTCTGAGCTGGAGCGGCTTTCAAAAATCGAGGACGGCAATTTGAAATTAAACAAAGAACGTGTGGATTTATATGAGCTCGGCCGGGCCGCCGTTCAAAATTTTGAGCGCAAGGCCTCGGAAAAGGCGCTCTCCCTCTCGCTTGAGGGCGGCCCCGCATATGTGGAAGCCGACAGGGAGCGAATTCTTCAGGTCGTCATGGACCTGCTGTCAAACGCAATCAACTACACGCCCGAAGGGGGCCATGTCCACGTGCGCACGTCAACCGACGGCCAAAACGGCTGCATCAGCGTCGCCGACGACGGAATCGGCATCTCAGAGGAAGAACTGCCCTTCATTTTTGAGCGTTTTTACCGCACGGACAGGTCCCGCAGCCGTAAAACCGGCGGGACGGGCATCGGGCTGACCATCGCAAAATCCATTGTGGAGGCCCACGGGGGTACAATAGAGGCGGAGAGCGCGCCGGGCGCCGGCAGCTGTTTTACGGTCCGGCTATAAAGGAGGTGCGCTGTGAAAAAAACGCTGTTTACCGCCTGGTTCGCCGTTGTCGCGCTGTTTGCATACGGGATGAACTTCGGGGAATTTGTCATGGGAAGCCCTTCAAAATGGTATCATACGGCCCTTTCGGTTTTGTACATCGTCACATGGTATCTGTTCATTTTGCAGTCAGGGAGCCGCCGCCGGAGGTTGAAATTTTCAATCGGCTGGGGGGCCGGCACTCTTGCGGGCGCTGTTCTCACCTTACTTGTCAACCTAAACGACGCCATCCGGGCGCCGGGAATCGGTTTCCCGCTTATCATCATTTTTCTCACTCCGCTCTATGGGATAGAGGCGTTCTTCACACAGGAGCGGTTTCTGTGGGCGAGTGTTGTGAATATAATCGTGAGCGCGGGCTGGCTCGTCACAAGCGCCGTCTTTCTCAGGCGAATAAAAGCCGGTGGGAATTGCTAAGCCTTGGCGCAAAGGAAATATACATACAGACTGGAAGCGCAAGGCTTTGTACATCGGGGAAAACAAGTTCCGGCTGGGGTGGCTGACATGATACGGCACATATTTGGGTATGCTATCGTCATAGCTACCGAGTGACTTTATCATGTACAGGAGGTCCTTCTTTTGCGAAAAATATTGACCTTAACCCTGCTGCTCGTTTTTTGTCTGGCGGTGTTCGCCGCCTGCGGGACCACACCGCCAAACGACACCGGGACGCTCCCGCCCGGAGGCGAAACGCCGGCGCCGCCCGACCCTTCGGACGAGCCGGACGACCCTTTGGCAAAGGCGCTGACGGAGGGGCAGCTTGCGGCTGACGACAATTTGACGAAGCTTTTTCTCGACTATTACAGCGAACACCCGTTTGAACTGCGCTTTTTGCCGTCTTTCAAAGACCGGCAGAGCCTGAGCTGGGACGGGCTCTCCTTCTATGCCTTCAACCTTGCGGCGGCGGCCCAGCCCGAATACAAGGGCACTGTCACAAAGGAGGCTTTTGAGGAGACCGTTTCGCGGTATTTTGGAGACATCTCCTATGAGCACGGGGACTCGGCCTATCTCACCTATGGCGGGGGCGTGTACGAGCCCGTCGGGTGGGACACGATGGGAACCGAGTATTTCCGGCTGACGGACATCTCAAAGCTGGGCGACGACGTCTTTCGCGCCTCGTTTGACGGCATTTCGTTTTACGACCTCGACTTTTCGGACAGCTACAACGACGTGTCGCCTAACATGAAGGCCGTCATGGATGAGCTGGACGTCAAGACTTCGCCCGAGAATGCGCAGACCCTGCGGGATACGATTTATACGATGCTGCTGAGGGACGACTACGACGAGAAGTTCGAGGTCGACGACCGGCTGACCGTCACCTTTACCCTTGCCGATACGGGCGGGCAGGACAACCTGTTTATTTACACCTCCTGCGAGCGGGAGGACCAGGGCGAGGGGCCCGATACGTCTCAAAGCTGAGCTTTTGCCATATTTAAAAACGCCCCCGGACGCGGTCATTTCCCCGCATCCGGGGGCGTTTTGCGGCATTTCCCGTAAAAAAGGCTCCGCTCCCTGTGACAAATATGATATAATGTCATTTAACGAATGACCTGAAAAGCGGAGGTACTTATCCACATGCGCAAACGCTTCTTCTACGATATGAACACCTGCATCGGCTGCGGCTCCTGCCAGGTGGCCTGCAAGGACCGGCACGACCTGCTTCCGGGCGAATATTTTCGCCGGGCCGGCATCTGCGCCGTGGAGACGCCCGCAGGGAGGCGGGAGCTCCCCTTCTCCTTCACCTGCAACCACTGCGAGAAGCCGGCATGCGCCCTTGTCTGCCCCACCGGCGCCATGTACAGGGCGGAGGACGGCCTTGTCCTCCACGACGACGCCCTTTGCATCGGCTGCGGCCGGTGCTACTGGAACTGCCCCTACGGGGAGGTGTCGTTTTCCCTGACCAAGGGCGTCGCCCAAAAGTGCGACACCTGCCTTGCGCTGCGGGAACAGGGTCTGCCGCCCGCCTGTGTGGCCGCCTGCCCGACAAAGAGCCTGCGCTTCGGAGAAATTGACGAGGCCGGGGGAGAAGTCCTCGCCCTCCCCTTCCTGCCGGACCCCGCACATACCGAGCCCTCGACGCGAATTTGCAAGCCGAAGGCGCTGGAGGTGACCGGCCATGAATGAGATTCAGACGAAATATGTGGTTTTGGGCTCGGGCGCCGCGGGCGTGACGGCGGCCGCGGCCATCCGGGAGCGAGACCCCGAGGGGCGCATTGTCCTGGTCTCAGGCGAGAAGGAGATGACCTATAAGCGCCCGATGCTGAGCAAGACGCCCCTGCGCTCGCTGCGCCGGGCCTGTGTCGCGCTGCACGAGGACAACTGGTACGGGGAGCAGCGCATTGCGCTCCTGCTCGGCCGGCAAGTCCTTGCGCTTGACGCCGCGCAAAAAACAGTCACGCTGGAGGACGGGGCAATCCGCTATGAAAAGTGCGTCTACGCCCTCGGCGGAACCAATTTTGTGCCGCCCTTCAAAGGGGTGGAGCTGCCGGGTGTCCTGACGGTGCGCACGCTCGAGGATGTGCGGCGCATGAAGCGGTCGGCCATCGGCTCGGACCGCGCCGTCATCATCGGCGGCGGAGTCATCGGGCTGGAGATCGCCTTGGAGCTTGCGCGCTACGGCATGGAGGTCACGGTGCTCGAGGCGCTGCCCCGCCTCATGCCACGGCAGCTCGACCCCGACACCTCCGCGCGGCTGCAAACGCTGCTGACCGGCCTGCACATCCACACCGGCGTCACGGTCGAGGAGATTGGCGGCGACGGTCAGGCGCAATGGGTGAGACTGGCCGACGGCAGGGTCTTCCCCTGCGGGCTGGTCATGGTCTCCTGCGGACAGAAGGCCAATGTCGCGGTGGCGCAGGCGGCGGCACTCCGCTGCGGGCGGGCCGTCATCGTGAATGCGCGCATGGAGACAAGCGCGCCGGATATTTGGGCCTGCGGCGACTGCGCCGAATACGAGGGCGTCAACGTCGCCCTCTGGTCGCAGGCGGTGGCGGAGGGTATGGTCGCCGGCGCCAACGCCGCCGGGGGGGCGGAGACCCTTTCCCCGTTTGATGCGTCGCTCATTTTAAACAGCGAAATCATGAGCCTCTTCGCTTTGGGCGACCTGGGGCAAAATCCCGAGAAAACCTATGAATGCGATGTGACAGAGCGTCGGTTTGACGAATTCTCCATCAACGCCCGGCTGCCCTTCGCCGTGGAAAAGCGGTTTTACTCGGGCGGGCGGCTCGTGGGCGGGTGCATTCTCGGCAATCTGTCGGGC
>DATMXT010000258.1:0-6811 GCA_035561375.1 Terriglobales bacterium
TCCTTCGTGACCCGAATCGTGGTCTTGGCCCCCTGCATGCCGGTCATCTCGGTCTCGTCGTAGGAGATGACGTAGTCGGTGCCTTCGCGGCCGAACATGCCGTCGGTGATGAGCTCCACTTCATCGTCGCCGCCCTCAAAGAACTGGCGGCCCTTTATGGATATTTTTGCCTTTTCCATTGTTTAATACTCCTCTATGGGGATCTGTGTGACGTCCGCGGGCGCGGGCCCGCCCAAAAACGCACCGGCAAGCCTTGCAAACTGCTCGGTGCTGTCGCTGACGAAATACCGCTCCCTCCCCTGCCCGTCGCAGGAGCTGATGAGAGGCTGAAGCCGGCGCACGGTCTCGGCGCCCGGGTCGATGAGGGTGACCCCCTCGCCGCACCGCGCGGCGATGAGGGGCGCAATGAGCGGATAGTGGGTGCAGCCCATGATGAGGGTGTCGATGCCGGCCTCGAGCAGCGGCGTGAGGTATTCGTCGACCAGCATTTCGGTGATGCGGTGGGTGTTGCGCCCGTCCTCCACGAGCGGCACCAGCAGCGGACAGGCGTTTGAGGCGACATCGTAGTCCGACAGACCTCGCTCATAGGCGCCGCTCCTTATGGTGGCCGGCGTTCCAATGACGCCAATGCGGCCGTTTTTGGTCGCGGCCTTGGCCGCCTCGACCGCGGGCTCTATGACCCCGATGACCGGCAGCCCGATATCCCCGAGCCGCGGAAGCGCCGCACTGCTGACTGTGCCGCAGGCGACGACGATGCATTTGACGTTAAAGCTCAGCAAAAACCGGATGTCCTGCTTGGCGTATTTTAAAATCGTTTCGGCGCTTCTCGTGCCGTACGGCACCCGGCCGGTATCCCCAAAATATACAAGAGACTCCCGCGGCAGCGCCCTGCGCAGTTCTCGGACTGCCGTCAGCCCGCCGAGTCCCGAGTCAAAGACCCCGATGGCCCTGTTGTCCAAATCAATCAGCTCCGTCAAGTTATTGCTACAATATAACTCAGAAGTATAGCACAATATGCCATCCGCTTCAACAAATGACGGAGCAAGGCTGTTTTTTATGGCGGGAAGCCGTCCCTATCCGCCGTACCGCACGGGTTTTACCCCTTCAGTCAGGGCGGCGACGCGGTCCTTTGCGCCGGAATACCCGTCGAGCAGCCGGGAGAGCCTTCCCACAGAGGCCGCCGTCCCGTCGAAATAGACGGCGCTTTTCCACTGGATGCGCCCGGCCACCGACGCAAGCGAGACGTCCCCGGCCTCAACCGCCGTGTCAAAGTTGACGTCCCACACGACAAAGCCCGCGTTTGTCAGCTCCCTGTAGAAGGCGGCCGAACCGCCCGGCGCCAGCACGAGGCAGGTCGAGGTTTTGATGGCCCGCTCCATGAGGGCCTGCGCCCGCCCCAGCGACTCGATTGCGGTGGCGCTGTCGGTCCCGCCGGGGACGTAGAGCCCGATGGTCTGCCCCGCGACATAGACTTCGCGCAGGGCGGCGGGCCTTGCCGCAATGTCGGACGCCGTAAAGAAGAAAGCCCCCGGGACCCCCCGCGTCGACAGCTGCCGAAGATGGTTTGTCACCTGTCCCGGAAGGGCCCGGATGAGAAAATACATCGTATTCGCGCCGGTCTCGCTTTGCTGGAAACTTGTCATGGAGGCCTCGACCGCCGCGATTTCCCCGTCCGTCAGCCGCTGCCGGCCGGTCGTAATGCGAAGGGCGCCGCTCGGCAGCGTCGAAAGCTGTCCGCCCAGCTCCTCTAAAATGAAGTCGGCCGGCAGATAAAAGACTTTGTTTCGGTAAAAGACACGGGCGAACAAAAACCGCTCATCCGATGTGATGACCTGGTTTGTCCGCATGTTGAAGGCCAAAATGAGGTTCTCCTTGAAGACGGTGTAGGTCTCGGTGTCGGCGTCATAAATATGGGTGGCGCCAAGGCGGGTCAGCACCGCGTCGGCCGGCAGATAGAGCTTATCATCCTCCACAATGGCCGGCCGCTCCTCCGAGAGGTAAACCGCTTCGTCGTTGAACCACATGCGCCACACGCTCTCCTCGGCGAGGGAGGACAGGACGACAAGACCCGCCACGAGCAGCACGACAAGAAGTCTTTTCATTTTCACGGTTTTCACAGCAGTTCCCCCTCCCTCGGCCGGCCCCACGTCCGGCCGCATTTTTTGAATGGCGCGGCAATAGAGTGTCAAAATATTATAGCACACTTATGTCGCCGCTTCAATACGCGGCCCATAAGGATATGCGGCGGACAGAAAAAATATTCCCAACTATTTCCAGATTATATTTTCCGACCAAAATTTGGAAGTTTTTATCGTATACTCTACTGTACTTGGGTATGGAGGGGATGTATACTGTGGAACAGCGGTTGACGCGCAAAAGGCTTGAGCAGCTCTGGAGCGGCAGGCTCACGGGGGCCGCAGTCAGGCTGGTGCTTTGTTTTGGGCTGGCGTACGGCAGACCCCTTGGGGCGGCGCTGCCCTTTTCGGTCGCGCTTGCGGCGGCGGCCCCCATGCGGATGCTGCTGCCGGCCGCGGCCGGCAGCATTGCGGGATATCTCATCTTGGGCGGGATGTCCGGAATCCGGTACGCGGCGGCGGTTTCGGTGCTGGCCGGCGTGCGGCTCATTTTCCGGGATTCGAGGGATGTGGCGGCGGTCTGGTGGTTTGAGCCGACGCTGGCCGCGACCGTCACCCTCTCGACCGGGCTGGCGCTGGTCTTCGGCGGTGACGGCGGGCAGTGGTTCTGGCTGGAAACGCTTGTAGCGGGCCTTGCCGCCCAGTGCTTTGTCACGGCCCAGCGGGCCATCACCGAATTGGCGGAGGGCGGCGCGCCCGACAAGCGGAGCTGCATCGGGCTTGTCGGGGCGGTCTGCGCCATTGTGTTCACGTTTGCGGGTCCGGCCGCCGCCATCGGCGCTGCCGCGGCGGGGCTCATTTTGCTGCCGGCCCGCACGCTGCGCACTGCGGCGCCCGCAGAGCAATCCCATGAGCACCCGCCTGCGCCGGTGCGCACCCGTCGGGTGGCCGAAGTGCTGCGGGACCTGACCGAGCAGCTGCGCACCCGGGGGGACGGTCCGCTCTCGACTGAGGTGTTTTCCCCCGCCGTCGAGCACTTGTGCAAAAACTGCAAGCAAAATTACCGGTGCTGGGGCGCCAGCTACAACACCATGATGGACTGTCTGACCGAGATGACCATGCTGCTGCGCCGCGGGGCAGACCTCGCGGAGTGCGACCTGCCGCAGCCCTTCGCCTCTGCCTGCGTGAAGCGGGCGGAATTTGTGGCCGAGGCGTCGGCCGAGGCCCGCCGGTTCGAGGAGACAAACCGGTTCCGGCAGGACGGGCTGGGCGACATCGGCGTGCTGCGGGAGCAGTACCGCTGTTTTTCCGCCGTGCTCGACGACCTCGGCGAGATGGCCGGGGAGGAGGACGTCGTCCCCGACCCGAGGCTGCAAGAGCGCCTCATCTCCTGCCTGCCCCCCGGCTCGACCCTGCGGGCCGAGTACGCGAGACAGGGCAAGCTGCGGCTTTCGGGCTACTGTCCGGGACTTCGCCCCGACCTGCGCAGGCTCAGTCAAATGGCGGCGGCCGTCAGCGGCCGGCCGCTCTCCCCACCCGACCTCACCCGCGCCGACGGCGGATGGGAGTTTTCAATCGGCGAGGCGGCCTGCTTCACGGTCTCGACCCGCCGGCATGTCTCCCCCTGCCCCGGCGAGCGGGTAGCCGGCGACACGGTGCGGGACTTCCGCACCGAGGACCGCAAATATGTGACGGTGCTCTCCGACGGCATGGGCGCCGGCGGCGCCGCCTCCCGCAAGAGCCGCATGGCGGCCGGCTGCCTTGAAAAGCTCATGCAGGCTGGGCTCGGCCGCGAGAGCGCCCTGCGGGTGCTCAACTCCGCCCTGCTCATCGGCGCCGAGCCCGAGGTCTACGCCACCCTCGACGTCGCCGTGCTCGACATGTACACGGGCGAGCTCGAATTCATCAAGGCCGGCGCCGCGCCCTCCTTTATCGTGCGGGGGGACAAGGTCTCAAAAGTCGACAGCCGGGCCCTGCCTGCAGGCCTGCTTCCTGTGCTCGAGCCCGAGGTCTACCGCTGCCGCGTGCAGGTGGGCGATCGCATCGTCATGCTGTCGGACGGCGTGCTCCCGTCCGGCGAACAGTCGGACGAACTCGAAGCCCTGATTAAAAATCCCGACGTCACACCGAAAGCCCTGGTCTCGCTGACAAAAAAAGTGCGGGAGAATTCCCCGCCCGACGACATGACCGTCGTCATGATGACCATCGAAAAAATGTAGAATCTGACGCTTGACAACCGCCCTGTGCCTTGGTATTATTATATGGCATAAGGCGGCATAGCTCAGTTGGCTAGAGCATTCGGTTCATACCCGAAGTGTCGTAGGTTCAAGTCCTACTGCCGCTACCACAGGCCCCACCCAAGGGTGGGGCCTGTTTTAAGGCCCGTTGGTCAAGTGGTTAAGACACGGCCCTTTCACGGCTGAGACAGGGGTTCGACTCCCCTACGGGTCACCATTAGGCGCTTGCATGTTCTGCGGAACATGCAGGCGTCTTTTTCACAGAAAAAGACGGTAAGCGCCTCACGGGCGGGACTAAGTCCCCCCGTGTGCCCCCCTAGCCTCCGGCGGGGTTTTTGGATGACGGTTACGTCGACTCCCCTGCGGGTCACCAAAGGCGTTAAGCGCCTCGCGGGCAAAAGCAGCTTTCCCCGCGTGCCCCCCCGGTCTCCGGCGGGGTTTTTGGGCGGCAGGCTGTTGAAATTTGTCTCTGTGTTACCGCAGTTGTATTCCCGTACTCAGTATGATAAGATAATGTTATTATTTGGATAATCCTTATAAATTCAAAACAGGAGTCACGATTGGAGCCGTCATGAATAAGCCGCTCGCCCGCCGTAAATCATCGGACGCCGTCGTCCACTCACTGCTTTTTTGTGCATACTTTGCGCTCATTGTCTTCAGTCTGTGGCAGGGTGCCCACTCCCCCGACAAAGCAATGTATACCTTGGACACACGGCTTACGCCAACCGCCCTCTTTGGGCTGCTCGTGCTGGCCGACTGGGCAGGACTCGCATATTACAACGGACGGCTGGAACTCAAGACGCTCCACAAAATCCAGCTTGCACTGCCCCTGACGCTGATACTTTGCGCCACCATACGCTGGATAAGAGCCCTTTTTTTTGAACCACCTTACGACCTGACCCTCCTGTCGGCGGTTATTGCGCTGGTGCTCTACCTGCTGACCATGGTTTTGTACGCGCCGGTGCTGGGACTCTTAATGCTCTTACCGGCCGTGCGGACTGCGGCGCAGGGCGGGCTGTACAACCTGGGGCTCTATGCCTTAGTCGGGCTTATCTGCGCGTCGGTCTGCGTAGTCTGCTATTCTGCCGGCAGAAAGTCGGCCAAAAAACGGGTGACGGGACCGGCGTTTCCTGAACAGGAGCCGGCGGAGGGCGGGCCGCCCGCGGTATAGCGATGCTATCTCATAAAAAGGCGCTCCCTTTAGGGAGCGCCTTTTTAACGATGAACTGAGCCTGCTACAGCGTCACGGCGGCGCCCTCCTCGGGCGTCCAGGTGACGGTCGGCCGCAGGGCCTCGACGATGTCGCGCAAGGGCACGTAAGTGACCCCGCCGATGACTTTGGCCCCGACGGTGCGTGTTTCGCCGATGCGGACCGCCGCGTCGTCGACGGTTTCCACCGTCTCCTCCCCGGCTTTGCCCACGATTTTCGCGCAGGCGACGATGGCGTCGCCAATCGCCTTCGCGATGACGTCCTGACTGTTCCGAAGCACTTCGGCGTCGCTCAGATTGCTTAAAAAGCCGAGCTCGAGCAGCACGGCGGGCGCCCTTGTTTTGCGCAGGATGCCGAGGTCGCTTCGCACTTTGATGCCCCTGTTGTAAAGCCTCGTTGCGGAGGCATAATACGACAGCAGCTCAGTGGCGAAAAGCTCCGCCATGCCGCCGGTGCCGAGAATCAGCGCCTCGACCCCGTTGGCCGTAGATTCGTAAAAGCTGTTGCAGTGCAGGGAGAGCACCATATCGGCCCCCCATTCGTTGGCGGCGGCAGCTCTGGCGTCAATGCCGTTTGGGCTGTCGCCGTCGGTGCGGGACAGCAGCGCCTCTACCCACGAGGGGAGCAGCGCCGCCACGCGCCGTGCGACCTCCAGCACAACTTCGCTCTCTTGCAGTCCGTTTGCGACGGCCCCGGGGTCCTGCACGCCCCCGACCCGCGTTCCGTGTCCGGGATCTATATAAATCTTAAACATATGTCATTGTCACTGGCTGCCCAGCTGCTTGACGACCTGGTTGACCCCGGTCGCCGCAAATCCGGATACCACACCCACGGCGGCTGCCGTAATGTAGTCTGTGGCCGGAAATTCAGGCATGATGATGAGCCCCACAATTCCGAGCAGCCCGCCAAGGGCGCCGCACACCGTGGGAATCCACTTGTTGAGGTTTTCACTTCCGACAGCCTTTACGCTCATGCCGACGAGATAGCAGATGACGGTGATGCCCGCCACGCCGGTTATTCCAAAGTCCATATTGTATCTCCTTTCTTGTCCTTGGCCTATGCGCACGGTCACCCGCGCGCAAGGCCGCCGCTGTATTTGAGCAATATTTGGGTATTCGCATGCGGGCCCGGTCATACGACAGGCCCGCAGATTCTTAAAACGATATTGCCGGCCGCGCCGCAGCGCTGTTACACGTCCGGGAGAACGGCGGGTGAATACAGTCGGTGTCTCACCCCAAAATCCGGATGAGTCCAAAGTCCCGCATATTTCTCTCCATATACTTATATTC
>DATMXT010000259.1:0-2023 GCA_035561375.1 Terriglobales bacterium
GAAAACATTATGTTACAATCGACCAAAAGAGAACCGCAGCCTATGTGTGTATTTGTAACAATCACAGTTGTTTATAAGTTGCGCACATCGATGTGAAAAGGGGGGCTTATGGATGGATGAGAATGAGATACAATATTGTGATATGGATGAGGTCGATTCGACGAATACCCGCCTGCTTGAAATGGCGGCACAGGGCTGCAAGGTCCCTTTTGTGCTGTCGGCAAGGCGGCAGACGGCCGGCCGCGGCCGTCAGGGCCGCGCTTTTCTCTCGCAGCCGGGCGGCCTTTACATGAGCCTGCTGCTGCGCCCCGACTGCCCCCCCGAACAGTTTCGCACCCTGACGCCGGCCGCCGCCGTCGGGGCGGCCGACGCCATAGAGGCGCTGACCGGTATCAAGGTCGGCATCAAGTGGGTCAACGACCTATATTATTCTGGGAGGAAAATTTGTGGAATACTCGCCGAGGCAAACGCCGGCGCCGCCGTGGT
The DNA here is from genome assembly GCA_035561375.1 of Terriglobales bacterium. Classification (GTDB taxonomy): domain Bacteria; phylum Bacillota; class Clostridia; order Oscillospirales; family Feifaniaceae; genus DATMXT01. Next base: position 487 of record DATMXT010000259.1, read on the forward strand.
CGGAATCGGGCTCAACCTCTGGCCTCCCGAGGGCGGCTGGCCGCCGGAGCTCGCCCACAAAGCGGGCGCCCTGCTCTCCGCCCCCGACGAGGCGCTGCGCCTCGCCCTCATCCCCCGCATCGCCGAGGGGATTCTCTCCCTTTGGCGTGACGGCGTCCCCGCCCCAGACCTTCTCGCCCGCTACCGCGCCCGCTCTATTTTGGACGGCTGTGAGGTGGAATACACCCAGGACGGGCGCGCGCACCGCGGGCGGGTGGCCGGCATCTCGGAGGATTTCGGGCTCATGCTGGATGAGGGCGGCGTAAGCCGTGTGTTGACAAGCGGCGAGGTGCACATTACCGGTTTTTATCAATAACTTTCACTTTATTACAAAAGAGACCCCCGGCCTCGCCGGGGGTTTTCATATGCGGCATAATCCTTTGCTCCTCGCAACACGTCAAACGTGCAATACGGTCTGCCGGCTGCGATTGGGCTGTTACCTGCCGCCCGTAAACGGGCCCTCTTCACTCGCTGCCATTTGCCCGCCCGGCGGAGCTTCTTTTCTGGTTCTTGATATACTGCGCAATACCGCCGCCCGGCGAGCGGTTTTCCTCTGCAGTCAAGCGCCCGGGGGACATGCATCATTATGCATGTCCCCCGGGCGCTTTTCCTTGGGAGCATTATCTTGTCAATCTATGCCGAGCTGCGCGGCCAGCGCCTTGCCCTCCTCGACCCACTGGGCGTAGAGCCCGGAGCTGTCGGCCTCCTCGACGATGGGCTGCAGGGCCTCGGCCAGACCGGCAAATTCCTTTGCCACCAGCACATAGGTGCCCTCCATCGTGAAGTACTGCACTTCGCTCATGGCCAGCGTGTCGTACTGCTTCGTGTACTCCTCGCCCACGGTCGACAGGATGCAGAGCGCGTCGACCTTGCCGGTCTGCACCATCATGACGCCGTCCTGAATGGTCGTGACCGTCACGACCTCGGCGCCCGGCGTCTGCTGCACGACGAGGTCGTACTGCAAGGTCGCCACCTGCGCCGCGATTTTCTTGCCCGCAAAGTCTTCCACCGTCTTGTACTCGCCCGCCTTGTCGGCCGGAATCAAGAGCCCCTGATAGCCGTTTCCCACATTGTAGGGGCCGACCAGCAGCATGGACTGCGCGCGGTCCTCTTTGTAGGCAAAGCCGGCGATGCCCATGTCGACGGTGCCCTGCTTGACCGCCTCAAGGCAGGTGTTGAAGTCCATGGCCTTGACTTCGAGTGTGACGCCGAGCTTTTCGGCGATGTACTTGCCGAGCTCAATGTCGGCGCCGACGTATGTGTCCTGGCCCTCTTTGGAGAGGTCCTCAAACTCATAGGGCGCGTAGTCGGGGCTGGTGCACATCGTGATGACGCCGGCCTCCTTGACCTCGTCGAGCTTGGTGGCGGGCTCTTCCACGGGCTCCGGCTCCCCTGCCGGCGGCGCGTCGGTCTTCTGCGCGCAGCCGGCCAGCGTCAGCATCAGCAGCGCCATCATGAGTGCAAAATATTTTTTCACAGTAATCCCCCTCCGATATGT
>DATMXT010000260.1:0-4959 GCA_035561375.1 Terriglobales bacterium
GCCACAATGCGCTTTGCGAGGATGGTCTCAATGTTGTGCTGCACAAAGCGGCGCAGCGGTCTGGCGCCGTAGACGGGGTCGTAGGCCCGCTCGATGACGAGCTCCTTGGCGGCCCTCGTCAGTTCCACCTTAAACTCCTTGTCTTCGAGCCGGCGGTTTAAGTCCGCCAGCATGAGGTCGAGGATTGCGCGGATGTTGTCCCTCGTCAGGGGCTTGTAGAAGACAATCTCGTCGAGCCGGTTTAAAAACTCCGGCCGAAATGCCTGCCGCAGCAGCAAATTGACGTCGTCCTTCGCCCGCGGCATGATCTCGCCGTCTTTGTCAATGCCGTTTTGCAGAATTTCGGAGCCCAAATTGCTCGTCATGATGAGGATGGTGTTCTTGAAGTCGACGGTGCGGCCCTGCGAATCGGTGATGCGCCCGTCGTCCAAGACCTGCAGCAGCACGTTGAAGACCTCGGGGTGGGCTTTTTCGACCTCGTCGAAGAGCACGACGGAATAGGGCTTGCGGCGCACGGCCTCCGTGAGCTGGCCGCCCTCCTCGTAGCCGACATATCCCGGAGGCGCGCCGATGAGGCGGGAGACCGAGAACTTCTCCATGTACTCCGACATGTCGATGCGCACCATGGCCCGCTCATCGTCAAAAAGGCTCTCGGCCAGGGCTTTTGCGAGCTCGGTCTTGCCAACGCCGGTGGGGCCTAAGAATAAGAAGGAGCCGATGGGCCGGTTCGGGTTTTGAATGCCGGCCCGCGAGCGCAAAATGGCCTCGGTGACGCGGGAGACCGCCTCGTCCTGGCCGACAATGCGGCGGTGCAGGATGTCCCCTAAATGCAGCAGCTTATCCCGCTCCCCCTCCATGAGCCGGGCGACCGGGATTTTGGTCCACCGCTCGACAATGCGGGCGATCTCCTCCTCCCCGACCTTGTCGCGCAGCAGTTCGGTGTCGGTCTTGCCCTCCTCCTCTTCAAGCTGCGCCTTTAACTGCGGCAGCTTGCCGTACTTGAGCTCGGCCGCCTTGTTTAAGTCGTAGGCCTGCTCGGCCCGCTCAATTTCGCTCCCCAGTGCTTCAATCTGTTCGCGCAGCTTGCGCACCTTCTCAATCCCGGCCTTCTCCTCCTGCCACTTGGCCTTCATGCCCGAAAACTGTCCGCGCAGCTCACGAAGCTCCTCCTGAATTTCCTTCAGGTGCGCGTCGGCCAGTTTGTCGTGCTCTTTTTTCAGAGCGGCCTCCTCAATTTCAAGCCCGATGATTTTGCGGTTGATGACGTCGAGCTCGGTCGGCATCGAGTCGATTTCGGTGCGAATCATGGCGCAGGCCTCGTCCACGAGGTCGATGGCCTTGTCGGGCAAAAACCGGTCCGAGATATAGCGGTCCGACAGGGTTGCGGCCGCAATGATGGCGCCGTCCTGAATTTTGACGCCGTGGAAGACCTCATACCGCTCCTTGAGGCCGCGCAGGACGCCGATGGTGTCCTCGACCGTGGGCTCCCCGACCAGGACCGGCTGGAACCGGCGCTCGAGGGCCGCGTCCTTTTCAATGTATTTGTGGTATTCGTTTAAGGGCGTGGCGCCGATGCAGTGCAGTTCGCCGCGGGCCAGCATCGGCTTTAGGAGATTTCCGGCGTCCATGGCGCCCTCGGCGGCGCCGGCTCCGACAATCGTGTGCAGCTCGTCAATGAAGAGCAGCACCCGGCCTTCCGACTCCTTGATTTCGTTTAAGACGGCCTTGAGCCGCTCCTCAAACTCGCCTCGATACTTGGCGCCCGCGATGAGCGAGCCCATGTCGAGGGCGAAAATGGACTTGTCCTTGAGGGCGGTCGGCACGTCCCCCTTGACGATGCGCTGGGCCAGGCCCTCCGCGATGGCCGTCTTGCCGACGCCCGGCTCGCCGATGAGGACCGGATTGTTCTTGGTTTTGCGGGACAAAATCCGGATGATGTTTCGAATTTCGTCGTCCCGGCCGATGATGGGGTCAAGCTGTTTCGTGCGGGCGCGCTCGACTAAGTCGATGCCGTACTTTGTCAGCGCTTTCTCTTCCCCGCCGCCGTTATTGTTGTAATTTGCGTTCATCGCAGTCACCTCCGATACAAGCTTAGTATACGCTTTCCATATGAAAAAACTATTGCCTAAATGTAAACATTAGCACTCTCAAAACGAGAGTGCTAATGTTTTTTGTCTCAGATTCGGTTTTTAATCGGCTTCATCGGCACCCGAAAGCGGGGCCCGAATGTGTAGAGCTTCTCTCTGACCGCCGTCTGCTTGCGGCCGTAGACGCCGTACCACGCGAGGTACTGGGAGACCAGCGTCAGCAGCAGCTTGCCCTTGACGGCGCCGAGGTCCCCCCGCATCTCCTCCATGTATTCCATCACCACGGCATAGAGGTCGGGCCGGTAAAGCCTCAGCTCCGCAATGGCCGACCGGATAAAGGAGCGGGCGGCCCCCGGGAATTTGTACGGAATCGCAAGCTTTGAGCGGCCAAGCTCGCTTTCAACCCGGTCCTCCCCGCTCTGATGCCACACTAAGGAGGCCGCGACGACCGGCTGCTCCACGCAGAGCCGCTTCCATGCGCTGTAGGGCAGGATTTCCTCCAAAAACTGCGCCAGAATGCCGTCAAACTCGGCGTAGCGGGCCTCCCACAGCGCGGGGCCGAAGGCGTCCTTAAAGACCTGCCGGAGGTTTTCGCCCGGCTTGAAGACATAGTTTTCAAACGAGTAGCAGGGCAGCACCGTGATGATGCGCATGACGGGGTACTCCTGCCGCTTGACGGCGTCGTCATAGTCCCTGTCGACGATGTAGACGGCCTCTTTGCCGCTCTTGTGGCTCATGGCCTCAATTTTCCGGGCCGTCGCGATGACGGCCGTCTTGCCGCCGTCGCCGCCGGTGCCGTAGATGATCTCGACCGCCTCCTTCGGATAGCCGAGCTTGCCGTATAAGAACGGCTGATAGAATTTGTGGTCGGTCTTGCCCTCGACAAAGCAAAAACAGTCGATGTCGGGCCGGCCGGCCGAGCTCATGAACCAGAAAAGCGGGGTCATGGGCGGCCGGGTCTGATTTCGAATCTCGGACTCGGCCCCCTTATATCGTGAACGCGGCGGCATCGCTATATCTCCTTTATCCCGAGCGGGGAAATGTAGTCCTGTACCGACTCGTCCTCCGCGATATAGGGGGAGTGGGTCGCCACTATGATGCACCCGGCTTTGGTGTGGCGCAGGATGGCGGGCAGCAGCCAGCTCTGCCAGACGATGGAGAGCGAGAGCTCCGGCTCGTCGATGAGCAGGGCGCAGTCGTCAAAGAAAAAGGCGTAGGTCAGCATGCAAATGAGGTTGTGCTCGCCCGACGACAAATTCATGGGCGATATTCCGCGCCCCTTGCGGTCGCCGAGGCGCAGGCCCCGCGGCGTGACCGAGACCTGTTTATTGAACATAAAGCGGGCAAGCTCGCCCTCAAATCGCCGGATGCGGTCGGGCTTAAGCGAGAGAATGTAGTCCCGCTCCCCCTCCACAAACCGTTTCAGGGCGTCCCCCACCTGGTCGCACCCTCCCTCATCCGCCTCGCAGGAGAAGACCTCTCTGAGATAGGTGTCAAAAATGCTGTCCTTGATGAGGGCCGGCATGACATAGTCCTCGAGAAAGTCCCGGTTTTGTTCAATAAACGCCCAAAATTCACCCGCGTCCGTCAGCCCGCAGACCCGCTCGGTGCCGATGGCGTCGAGAAAATATGAGGCGGCCCTCGTGTTGACGGACACGATGTCGGTCTCGGTGTAGTAGTGGTCGGCAATGATGGCGCCGACCGGCAGCGCGTCGTCGTCAAGCCGGGCAAAGATGTCCTCGGCAATGGCCCTGCTGCGCCGCGTTGCGCGGGCAAGGTGCCCGTAAGCCTCTTTGAGCTGGTGCACGTCCTGGTCGACGGCGCAGTGGCCGACATAGTTTGCGAGGGTGTGCAGCCGGTTGCCGTACATGTCCATGTCGAGCTCGGCGTTGCGGGGCTGATAGGCGGGCAGAAAGCTGTTGTCAAGCTCTATGCCGTCCGAGCCGCAAAAGCGCACGGCCCGCACAAGTCCCGAGTAGAGCGCCGTGCCGTAAGCGAGGGAGAGGTCGCTCGAATTCAGCCCCATGAGCTGCGAGAGCTTCAGGGTGACGGCGCCCGCCCTGTTGCGCCTTGCGATGGGGGACAGCAGAAAGCTGCCGCTGTGCTCAAGGTCAATGAGGCACTGCCGCAGCCGCTTTGAGTTGCGCTCCTGCTCCTCGTCCGAAAAGAGGCGTAAGCCTTCGTCGTCCCCCCAGTAGACGCAGGCGAGCCGGCTGCAATATTCGGCGGTGTCGACCCCGGCCAGCATGGCCGAGAGATAGTCCCGCCAGCCCTCGTCGGCGGCGTCTCCGGCCGGGACCGGCAGCCCGGTGCTCTTCATGGCCTCGCCCACGGCGAGGCTCATGCCGCTCTCCCGCACCGCGTACCGCAAAAACGCGTCGCGCTCGGGAAAGAGGTCCTCGTACCGGATGTCGACCCGCTGGTTTCCGGCGCGCAGCGTCGCCTTCGCAAAGGGGAAACGCGTCATCTCGCAAAAATCCCCGGCCAAAAGGTCTCGCAGCAGGCGCAGCATGGTCGATTTCCCGAGGCCGTTTTCCCCGAGTAAAATGACGCAGCGCTCCCCAATTTCAAGCGTCACGTCATTCATGTCGAACAGTCCTTTAATTTTGAGCGTAATCATGCCGTCACCCCCATATGTGACAGTATACCGCAACAAAGTGAATAAATCAAACCGCGGGGGAAAAAGAGGACGCCGTTTGGCGTCCCCTCAGGCTGTCGAAAAAGCTACTTTTCGACAGCCTGATTTTCCCGGCTCTCCGATTGGCCGGGAAAATATGTGTGAAATCCTTATTTTTTAAATGCATTTAAAAAATAAGGATTTCACACATATTTTCCCGGCCAATCGGAGAGCCGGGAAAATCAGGCTGTCGAA
>DATMXT010000261.1:0-12609 GCA_035561375.1 Terriglobales bacterium
CTTCATCATTATTGATGGATTATTCCTAATTACAGCAAGCTACCCCCAAGAATATCACCAGTTGACAATAAAAAAGACTCCGCGAACTCCGCGAAGCCTTGTCTTTCCTGGTGGAGATAAGCGGAATCGAACCGCTGACCTCTTGAATGCCATTCAAGCGCTCTCCCAGCTGAGCTATACCCCCAAATTGCTTTCACAAGTGCTTTATCATTATAGCGAGTGATTTGCGAGAAGTCAAGGCTTATCCACAAAGAATTGAAAGTTTTTTTATGGCGTGCTATACTGAAAACGGCAATATTTTACAAGGGGAGATGCTGAAAATGAGACTGGAAAATATCACCTGGGTGCAGGCAGGCGAATATTTCAAACAGCATGACATGGTCATCATTGCGATAGGCAGCCTTGAGTGCCACGGGACCCATCTGGCGCTCGGGACCGACACCATCGTCCCAAACCGCATCTTGGAGCTCATAGAGGAGAAGAGCGACGTGCTCATCGCGCCCACGGTGCCCTACGCCGTATGCGATTTGCTGAGCGACTACCCCGGCACCGTGACGCTCGGAATGGACGTCTTTTATCAGCTGATGTCCAAAATCTGCGACAACCTGTACCGGCACGGCGCGCGCAAATTCGTCTTTTTAAACGGCCACGGCGGCAACATCATTCCCTTAGAGCGCGTAGGCTTTGACCTCGACCGCAAAGGGGCCATGGCAGTCGTCATGAACTGGTGGCTCATGGCCTGGGACCTCAATCCCGCATGGAAGGGCGGCCACGGCGGCGGCGAGGAGACGGCGGCAATGCTGGCCATCGACCCGGCCTTGGTCGACAGGGCGGCCATCCGGGATATGACGCTTGCAAACGTCACGGACGAGATTGTCGGCGCCACCATCAAGACCGTGAAATACAAGGGCATTGAGCACACGATGCCGCGCCACACCATGGACATTTCGGACAACGGCTGGTTCGGGGCCGACCACCCGAAGGACGCGACGGCCGAGTGGGGCCGCGAGATGCTGCAGGCGACGGCCGATTATATCGTCGATTTCATGGAAGAATTTAAGAAGGCGAAGCTGAAAAAAGTTTGACCTTTTGCTTTTTCGTTTTGGAAAGGAGCATGTGATGAACGAGGTTATAAAGACAATCGCGGAGCGGCGCAGCATCCGCCAATACCGGCCGGACGACGTGCCGCGCGAGCTGCTTGAGACGGTGCTTGCGGCGGGGCGCGCCGCCCCCTCCGGCATGAACGCGCAGGGCTGGCATTTTCTCGTCTTTGAGGGCGCCGCCCTCGCGGCGCTGCGGGGCGTCGCCGGGAGTGAACTCGGCTACGGGGCGCCGGCACTCGTCGTCGTCTCCTACAGCGCCGACCCCCGCGCTTTCAATCCGGGCAGCGACTGCGCAAACGCCATCATGTGCATGATGCTGGCGGCTCACTCCCTGGGGCTTGGCTCCTGCTGGATTAACAACCTGACCCGCAGGCGGGAGATTTTGGAGATTGACGCCTTTTTGCGGGGCGCCGGACTTCCCTCAGGTCAGACGGTGCACGGCAGCCTTGCTTTGGGGTATCCGGACGAGCGGCCCGCCGCAAAGCCGCGGGCCGAAAACACCGTGACTTACGCCGTGCTGCCCCGATAAAACAAGCAGTTTCGCAAGAAAACCGGCAGGTTGCACAAAAATAGACGGGCTTGTTGTGCAAATTTTTGGGGCTTAGTTCCGATTGACGCGAAGGTCTTTTTCCGTTATCATGGTTGCAATATCACGAAATGCATTGATGGGGACCAGGCAGAAAACCACCGCCGCTTCAGAGAGCTGTCGTTCGGTGCGAGACAGTGCGCGGACTTTTTGCGAAACTCACCCCGGAGCAGCCGACTGAAAGCCGCAAGGCGAGTATCGAGGCCGGGCCGCCCGCCGTTATCACGGGCAGGTGTTCGCAGTTTGCCGACGCCCCAAAGTGGACGCGATTTTTTGCGTCAATGAGAGTGGTACCACGGAGCAGCAGCCCCGTCTCTCGCGAAAGCGAGAGACGGGGCTTTTTGATTTCGTTTCTCGCCTTGCAACGCGAGACGTGGGACGGGGATTTTTTATCCATTCATTCATTTCAAAAGGAGAGCAGCCATGAGGAAAATTCGCATTTTCGACACGACCCTGAGAGACGGCGAGCAGTCCCCCGGATGCAGCATGACCACCAAGGAAAAGCTGGAAATGGCAAGGCAGCTTGAAGCCCTTGGCGTCGACGTCATTGAGGCCGGGTTTGCGGCGGCCTCCCCCGACGACTTCAACGCCGTGCAGCAGATCGCCCGCACCGTCAAAAACTGCCGGGTGGGCAGCCTGGCCAGGGCCAACCGGGCCGACGTGGAAAAGGCGGCCGCCGCCGTCAAGGACGCAAAGGACCCCTTAATCCATGTCTTCATCGCGACCAGCGACGTCCACATGGAGTATAAGCTGCGCATGACCCCGGACGAGGTGGTCGCCCGGGTCGACGAGATGGTGCGCCTCGCCAAAAGCCACTGCCCGAACGTGGAGTTTTCGGCCGAGGACGCCTCCCGCTCAAACCTCTCTTTCCTCGCCCGCGTCGTCGACACCGCCATTGCGGCGGGGGCCACCGTCATCAACCTGCCCGACACCGTGGGCTACGCGACGCCGCAGGAGATCGCCGAGATGTTCACCTACATCCGGGGCAACGTGCCGGGCTCGGAGAAAATCACCTTCTCCACCCACTGCCACGACGACCTCGGCATGGCCACCGCCAACTCCATCGCCGCCGTCATGGCGGGGTGCGACCAGGTGGAAGTCGCCGTGAACGGCATCGGCGAAAGAGCCGGCAACGCCAGCCTTGAGGAGGTCGTCATGCTCATGGCGACCCGCAAGGAGTATTTCGGGTTTGAGTGCGGCGTCAACACCAAGGAAATCGTCAAGACGGCGCGGCTCCTCTCCTCCATCATCGGCGTGCCCATCGCCCCCAACAAGCCCATCATCGGGGCCAACGCCTTCGCCCACGAGGCTGGCATTCACCAGCACGGCGTACTGAGCAACCCCTTGACTTACGAGATTATGCTGCCCGAGAGCGTCGGCCTTGTGCAAAACCGCATGGTGCTGGGCAAGCACTCGGGCAAGCACGCCTTTGACGACCGGCTGAAGGCCCTCGGGTACACGCTTGAGAGCGAGGCGCTGACAGCCGCCTTCGAGCAGTTCAAGGCCCTTGCCGACAAGAAGAAGAAAATCACCGACGACGACCTCATCGCGCTGGCGACGGCCCAAAAGACCAGGGTCGACGACGGGAAATATGCCCTTGAGGAATTTTCCATTTCGACCGGCACCCATGTGACGCCGACGGCGACCGTGAAAATTGCGCACGGCGGCATCGTCCACGAGGCCACGGCCATCGGGGACGGGCCGATAGACGCCGCCTACTTTGCCGTGGGCAAAATCGTGAACATGACCTGCCGCATTGACGACTACACGATCCGCTCAGTCGGCGAGGGGCAGGAGGCCCTGGGCGAGGTCATGGTCAAGCTTGGCTGCTGCGGCGAGACCTACACCGGCAGCGACATCAGCACCGACATCATTGAGGCCAGCATCACGGCCTACATCAACGGCATCAACAAAATTGTGGAGGCAACCGCGGACGCGATGAACCATATCGCATAGGACCATCGCACAGGACCAAACAGAGGAGGAATTTCCCATGGCAATGACAATGACCCAAAAAATTATGGCGGCGCACGCCGGGGTCCCCGCCGTCAGCCCGGGGCAGCTCATCATGGCAAAGCTCGACCTCGTGCTCGGCAACGATATCACGACCCCGATTGCCGCAACCGAATTTGAAAAGGCGGGCTTTACAGGCATTTTCGACAAAGACAAGGTGGTCATCGTCTTCGACCACTTCGTGCCGAACAAGGACATCGCCTCGGCCGAGCAGTGCAAGCTGGGGCGGGGCTTCGCCATGAGACACGGCGTGAAAAACTTCTTTGACGTGGGCGAAATGGGGGTTGAGCACGCGCTGCTGCCCGAAAAGGGGCTGGTGGCGGCCGGCGACATGGTGATCGGCGCCGACTCCCACACCTGCACTTACGGGGCCCTCGGCGCCTTTTCGACCGGGGTTGGCTCGACCGACATGGCGGCCGGAATGGCGGCGGGGCAGACCTGGTTTCGGGTGCCGGAAGCCGTTCGCGTGACCCTCACGGGCAAAATGGGCCCCTATGTCTCGGGCAAGGACGTCATGCTCACGCTCATCGGCAAGCTCGGGGTCGACGGGGCCCGGTACATGTCGGTCGAGTTCGCGGGGGACGGAATTGCGAACCTCACGATGGACGACCGGCTCTCCATGGCCAACATGGGCATTGAGTGCGGCGCCAAAAACGCCATTTTCCCGGTGGACGACGTGGCCCGCGCCTATCTGGACGAGCGGGTGGACCGCCCCTACACGGCCTATGAGGCCGACCCCGACGCCCTCTACGCGGCCGAATATACCATTGACCTCGGGACAATCGTCCCGACCGTGGCCTTCCCCCACCTGCCCTCCAACACGAGGCCGGCGAGCGAGGCGGACGACGTTCAAATCGACCAGGTCGTCATCGGCTCCTGCACAAACGGGCGCATTTCCGACATGGCGGCGGCGGCCGAAATTTTCAAGGGCCGCAAGGTGGCCAAAGGCGTGCGGGCCCTCGTCATTCCGGCCACGCCCAAAATTTACCGCGAGGCCATGAAGGCCGGGTACATCGACATCTTCATGGAGGCCGGCTGCGCCGTGTCGACCCCGACCTGCGGGCCGTGCCTCGGGGGTTACATGGGCATACTTGCGGGCGGCGAGCGGTGCGTCGCCACGACCAACCGCAACTTTGTCGGCCGCATGGGCCACCCGGGCAGCGAGGTCTACCTCGCAAGTCCCGCGACGGCGGCGGCCTCGGCCGTTGCCGGGCGCATTGCAGACCCGCGGCAGAGCATGGAGGTAAAATGATGAAGGTACAAGGCTACGCCCACAAATACGGCGACAACATCGACACCGACGCCATCGTCCCGGCCCGCGAGCTCTACCGCTCCGACGCCGGCCACCTTGCCGCCCACTGCATGGAGGACTGGGATAAGGATTTCCAGCGCCGCAAAAAGCCGGGCGACGTCATCGTGGCAGGCAGTAACTTTGGCTGCGGTTCCTCCCGCGAGCACGCCCCCATCGCCATCAAGGCCAGCGGAATTTCCGCCGTCATCGCCAAGTCCTACGCCCGCATTTTCTACCGCAACGCCATCAACATCGGGCTGCCGATTTTCGAGTGCGACGCGGCCGCGGACGGCATTGCGGCCGGCGACGAGGTGGCGGTCGACTTTGAGACCGGCGTCATCACAAACGTCACGAAGGGCGAGAGTTATAAAGCCAACGCCGTTCCGGAGTTTATTCAGCGCATCATTGACAAGGGCGGGCTTTTGGCCTCGCTGGGCGCCTGATGGGGGCCTTAATCGCCGTAGCCCGCGGCGACGGAATCGGCCCCGAGATCATAGAGCAGGCGCTGCGGGTCCTGCAGGCGGCCGCCCCCGGGCTCGAGTATGTGGAGGTCAAAATCGGCGGGGCCGCCATTGACAAGTACGGCTCCCCCCTTCCGGACGGCTCTCTTGCAGTTTGCTGTCAGGCTGACGCCGTGCTGCTGGGGGCCGTGGGCGCTCCGCGGTACGACACCCTGCCCAAAGACAAGCGCCCGGAGCAGGGCATTTTAAAATTGCGCCGCGAGATGGGGCTCTATGCCAACCTGCGCCCGGCCAAGGTCTTCCGGCAGCTTGCCGCCTCCTCCCCGCTACGAAATGCCGGAGACGTGGATATGACCATTGTGCGGGAGCTGACGGGCGGCATCTATTTCGGCACCCACGAGACGGCCGTCATCAATGGAGAGCGCCGGGCCGAGGACGTCATGGCCTACAGCGAATCCGAAATCGCGCGCATCGCCCGCATCGCCTTCAAGACGGCAAGGCGCAGCGTCGTCTCGGTCGACAAGGCGAACGTCTTAGACTGCTCGAGGCTTTGGCGGGAAGTCGTGACAAAAGTCGGCGGGGAGTACCCCGGCATTGAGCTGACGCATATGTATGTCGACAACGCCGCCATGCAGCTTGTGCGGGACCCCGCCCGGTTTGACGTGCTGCTGACCGAGAACATGTTCGGCGACATCCTGTCGGACGAGGCCAGCATGATTGTCGGCTCCATCGGGGTCATGCCGTCGGCCTCGCTCGGGGCCACCTCCAAGGGGCTCTACGAGCCCATTCACGGCTCGGCGCCCGACATTGCGGGGCTTGACAAGGCCAACCCCATCGGCGCCATCCTGTCGGCCGCCATGCTGCTGCGGCATTCGCTTGGCATGACGGCGGCGGCCGGGAAAATCGAGGCCGCCGTAGACGCGGCGCTGACGGCCGGACTTCGCACCGCCGACATCATGGAGGCGGGGGGCCGGCTCGCCTCCTGCACCGAAATGGGTGACGAGATTGTCGCCAGAATTTTAGAATAGGCGGGGTTTATGACAAAGTGTGGCGCATTGCGGCTTTTGCCGCAATGTGCTCAGGCTGTCGAAAATGGTTTTTTCGACAGCCTGATTTTCTCGGCTCTCCGATTGGCCGAGAAAATGGATTTTAAATCCTTATTTTTTAAGCGCGCTTAAAAAATAAGGACAGTTAAATGCCGCCCGCGAGCGCGAATTCACTTCGCGCGGCAAGGGCACCGCTCACTTGGCGGAAAACCCCATAGGTTTTCCGCCATTCCTGGCGCATTGCGGCTTTTGCCGCAATGTGCTATACTTTGTCTGTTCAAGGCGAAAAACTTCATTTTTCCGACAACGGAGGTGCGCTGTTTTTTGAAAATACTCGCCGTCAACTATTTCGCGTGGCCGCCGGAAAATTACGACGTCTTTGTCAAAATGGGCTATGAGGTCGACGTGGTGCTCCCAGGCGACCCCCCGCCCGCTGACGACTACGAGGTCGGGTTTTTCGAGGCCTCCTATATGACGACCCACGCCGACAAGCTAAAGAAGCTCAGGTTCGTGCAGATGCAGACGGCGGGCCACAACCACCTGCCGGTCGAGTTCATGAAGGCCAACCCCCAGATTCAGGTCTGCGGGGGCAGCGGCGCTTACGGCAAATCGATCTCGGAGTGGGCTATTGGCGGCGCCCTGCAAATTCTGCGCCGCACGCCGCTCTTTGAGGGCTACCGGCTGGAGAAAAAGTGGAGCTGGGAGGGCAGCTACGACTCCCGCGAGCTGTGGGGGTCTGTCTGCGGCGTGCTCGGCACCGGCGACATCGGGACCGAGTGCGCCAAAAAGCTCCACGCGTTTAACTGTCATGTCATCGGGCTCAACACCGACGGGCGGGCGGTTACGCACTTTGACGAGTGCCTGCCGACAACTGAAATAGACGCGCTCTGTGAGCGGTGCGACCTGCTCATCAACACGCTGCCCTTGACCCCGAAAACAAAAATGCTTATAGGGCGCAGTCAGCTTGAAAAGTGCAAAAAGACGGCCGTCATCGTCAACGTGTCGCGGGGCGGCATCATCGACGAGGAGGCCCTGGCCGACATGCTCGACGCGGGGCTTCTCGCGGGCGCGGCCTTCGACTGCTACGACGTCGAGCCGGTGCCGCCGGAGTCGAGGCTTTGGGACACCAAAAACTTCATCCTGAACCCGCACTGCTGCGGCGTCACGATGGGGCTCTCCCGCCGGTATCTTGAGCACTATATTGAGAACGCCGAAAACTATATTAAAGGTCTGCCGCTTGTCGGCGTCATCACGCCGGGGAGGGGGTACTGAGATGCGCAGACTGCTTTTGACCGATGCCCACCTCTTTACAGGGGAGCAGCTCGAAGAGATTCGCGCCATGGGCTACGACATGGACACGGTTTCGGACCGGGCGCAGCTCACCCCCGATGAGGCGCAAAAATACGAGGCCGTCATGGCCTACGGACTTTTCAAGCACACGCCGCTCTCCTATTTTTCAAACCTTAAAATGGTCCACTCGGTGGCGACCGGCGTCGAGGCCATGCCGGTGGCTGAGCTTGCGGCGCGCGGCATCCCGCTCTACAAGGGCAAGGATTTATACAGCATCCCGATGGCCGAGTGGGTCATCTGCAAGCTGCTCGAAGCCTTAAAGCGCTCGCGCGAGATGGCCTGTATGCAGCGGGCGCGCGTCTGGCGCAAGCGCAGCTGGGCTTTCACGGAGGGGACGCTTGAGGAGCTTTACGGCCGCTCGGTGCTGATTGTCGGCGCAGGCGACATCGGCCGGGCCTTGGCGGGCATGCTGCGGGCCTTTGAAGCGGCTGAAATTGTCGGCGTCAACACGACCGGCAGGCAGGTTGCGGAGTTTGACCGCTGCGTGCGGTTTGACGCCTTGGACGGGGAGCTGCCGAAGGCCGACATCGTCGTCATCACCTGCCCCCTGACCGAGGCGACCTATCACCTCTTTGACGCTAAGAGACTTGAACTCCTGAAGAAAGACGGGATTCTCGTCAATGTCTCCCGCGGCAAGCTCATTGACGAGGGGGCGCTTGTCGAAAAGCTTGCGGCGGGCGGGCTCGCGTGGTTTATCTCCGACGTGTTTGAGACTGAGCCCCTGCCAAAGGAGTCGCCCCTGTGGGAGATGGAAAACGTCCTCATCACGCCCCACAACTCTTTTATCACTTATATGCGCCCAATTCGCATGTCGGCCTTTCTGCTGAAGAACCTTGCGGCCTACGCCAAGGGTGAGCCCCTTGAAGGGCCGGTAGACTACCAAAAGGGGTATTGAGCTGCTATGAACACACCGATTCACGCGCTGGTCATCTTCCGAAAACTGCTCGACGACGAGGTCGTCCGGCAGGCGGTCTGCCTGTCGGAGGGGGGCGGGTACGATGTCGTCGACACCTATGCCGACTTCGCCGCAGCCCTATTTGAGCACACTGAAAATTGGAGCCGGTATCTGCTCTCCCGGGTGCTCGAGGATGAAAGCCTCTACCTCATGAAAATCGCCCGCGGCGAAGCGGTCTCGGGCATGCTTGCCGACTGCCTTGCGGCCGAGCTTACGACGCTGCGGGCGTTTTCCATGCTCTCACCAAAGGATATTCCGCTTCCGGCGGAGGTCAGGCTGCCGCAGTGGCAGACCGAAGACATCGACTTTGCCGGAATTTACGCCGCCCACCTGGCCGAAATCCCCCATCGGGGCTACGGCGTCTTTGCGCGGCACCGCGCCTTTCGCATGGCGGACGGGAGGCTCGTCCCGGTGCTCTACCCCGACAGCGTGCGCCTCACGGACCTTGTCGGCTACCGGCGGCAGCGCGAGCTCGTGCTTGAAAACACGAGGGCCCTGCTGCGGGGGGCGCCGGCCGCAAACGTGCTGCTCTACGGCGACAGCGGCACCGGCAAATCCTCGACCGTCAAGGCCGTTCTAAACGAGCTGGCCCCCGAGGGGCTGCGGCTGGTCGAACTGCGCAAGGAGCAGCTGCACGACATTCCGGCGCTCTTAGACAGGCTTTCCGGCAACCCGCTCAAATTTATCCTCTATATCGACGATTTGTCATTCACCAAGGACGACGACAACTTCCGCGCTCTCAAGGCGGTGCTCGAGGGCTCCATCGCCTCCCGCCGCCAGAATGTCGCAGTCTACGCCACGAGCAACCGCCGCCACCTCGTGCAGGAGACCTTCTCCGACCGCGACGGGGACGAAATTCACCTCGGAGACACCTTAGAGGAGCAGTCCTCCCTGGCCGACCGGTTCGGGCTCTCTGTCACGTTCGCCCGCCCCGACAAAGACGAGTTTCTTGAGATTGCGGCGGCTTTGGCGGCCAAGAGCGGGCTGTCCGTCTCCCCGGAGGAGCTGGCCGCCGGCGCGCAGGCCTTTGCGCTTCGCCGCGGCGGGCGCTCCCCCCGCGTGGCGCGCCAATATGTCGAGCACCTCGTGACTGCGCGGCTCGAAAACGAGGAAAAAGAGCGATAATCAAATACGCAATTTCCTCTTTCACAAGGCAGACATATCCCCCTTTGCACCGGCATATGAATTACTATGCCGATGCAAAGGGGGATTTCTCATGAAGGGTATGCCGGAGGAGCGGGCAGTGGCGCTCGCCCACTACATTATAGAAAACAAGGCCACAGTGCGCGGCGCGGCGCGACAGTTCGGCGTCTCCAAATCCACGGTACATAAGGACATCACCTACCGGCTTGCGCGGCAAAACCACGCGCTCTATGAGGAGGTGCGCCCTGTTCTCGAGCAGAATCTGCGCGAGCGGCACATCCGCGGCGGGCTTGCCACCAAGAAAAAGTACAAGGGCATCGCATAGTCTCCCCCGAAACGCGCAAGAGAGCATAAAATGCGGAGCGTCGCACACTGCGGCGCTCCGTCAACGCATTTTATTCGCTCACAGCGACTTCAATATCTCTATGAGCCCCTCAAAGCCGTCAAGCGTAAAGTCGGCTTTGGAGGGCTTTTTGCAGTGGATGAGCACCGCGGTCATGCCGGCCGCCTTGCCCCCCTCGATGTCGGCGACGGGGTTGTCGCCGACCATGACGGCAAGGCCGGGGTCGCCTGCCGCCTTTAGGGCGTAGTGGAAAATTTCGGGGCGGGGCTTTTCGTAGCCGATAGCGCCCGAGGTGAAAATGCCGTCGAAATAATTGGCGAGCCCCATGGCCTCCATGACTTTCGGAAGCTCGGGGTAATTGTTTGAGAGAATGTAGTTTTGATAGCCGAGCGCCGCCGCTGCCGTGAGCGCGTCCCGGACGCCCGGGTATTCATGGTACATTTTGGGGTCCAGCATATGCTCCCTGACCCGCACGGCCGCCATCCTCGCCGCGTCCGGCTTTACGCCGCAGGCGAGGTAGGTCTGCTCAAAGTGGGCGGTCAGGCTGTTCCACCAAAGGCCGGGGCCAAGGAGGTGCAGGTAGTCGACGCGGGGCTTATCCCAGGGGTAGCCGTTTTTGGGCCGCTTTTCGTAAATGTCCTCCGCCGTCACGCCGGCGTCCTCCATGACGTCGTGGAGAGCCAAAATCATCGCCTTGCCCCAGACCCGCTCCGAGAGCACCGCCGTCCCGTCAAAATCCCAGAACACCGCTTTTCTCATGGCCTGCCCCCCTTTTTCTCTTTATATTTTCATTGTGCGTGAAACATGAAAAAAATGCAAGATAAATCAAATAAATCTTAACCTGCCGTTCACGAAACCTACACGTTCGCGGGTAGAATTGAAAGTGTAGAAAGGAGCGACAAGCAGATGTTTTACGATAAAAACGATCTCGACTTCTATGAAAACGAGTACGACGCCACACCCTATATGCACCGCCCGGAGGAGCCGGACGCGCCGGGCCCCGCCGCGCCCGAGGAGCCTAAGACGCCCAAAAAGAAGCGGGGGGCGCGCGGCCCCTTCATGCGGTTTGCGGCAAACGCCGTGGCGGCCGCCCTCATCTCGGTCGGCTCCATCGCGGGCTACTCCGCTTACACCGGGCAGGCCGCGGAGACTAAAGACGTGCGGCAGGTGGTCTATGAGCCGGTGTCCTACGGCAACACGCTGACGGTGCCCCAAATCATTGAGGCCGCAAAGCCCTCGGTCGTGTCGGTCATCTGCACCGGCCGCTATCAGGAGACGCTGGGCTCCGGCGTCATCATGACCGAGGACGGCAAAATCATCACGAACAACCACGTCATCGAGGGGGCCTCCACCATCACGGTGCGGCTCTCGGACGGCGCCGAATACGAGGCGACGGTGCTGGGCGCCGACCGGCCGACCGACCTCGCCGTGCTGCAAATTGAGGCGGACGGCCTCAAGGCCGCCGCATTCGGCGACTCCGATAAGCTGATTCAGGGCGAAATTGCGGTCGCCATCGGCAGCCCGCTCGGACTCGAGTTTGAGGGCTCCTCGACCCAGGGCATCATTTCGGCCACCAGCCGCACCGTCGAGGTCGACGGGCGCACGATGGAGCTCATTCAGACCGACGCCGCCATCAACCCCGGCAACTCGGGCGGCGCTTTAGTCAACGGCAACGGCGAAGTCATCGGCATCAACAGCGTCAAAATCGTGTCGAGCGATACCGAGGGCCTCGGCTTTGCCATCCCGACCAACCTCGCCCTGCCCATCGCCGAGCAGCTCATCGACAACGGCTATGTCACCGGCCGGCCCTCCATCGGCATTACGGTCGAGGACATCAGCGCCATGGAGGCGCAGTTCTACCGCGTGCCGCAGGGGCCGCTGGTCCAGCTCGTAGACCCCTCCTCGGGCGCAGCCAAGGCCGGAATTCAGGCCGGCGACATCATCACGGCCATTGACGGCAAGACCGTCACCTCCTACGCCGAGCTTGAAAGCGCCAAGCAGACTTACGCGCCCGGCGACACCGTGACCATTTCCGTCTACCGAAACGGCCAGACGCTTGAGTTCAAGGTCACGCTTGACGAGTCGGTCGGAAACTAAGCTCTCTTCTTCATTTTTCCCTCTTTTCCTTCTCCCGAAAGCCCTGGCCACATGGCCGGGGTTTTTGGGCAGAATAGCGGAAAACCTGCGGGTTTTCCGCCAAGTGAGCGGTGCCAGCGCGCGAAGTGAATTCGCGCTTCGCGTCTGGCATGATTGCCTTATTTTTAAAAATAAAGATTTCGGATGCATTTTCTCGGGCCTTTCGGAGAGCCGGGAAAATC
>DATMXT010000262.1:0-13251 GCA_035561375.1 Terriglobales bacterium
CATGCCGAGCACCGCGAAGATGACGGCCCTGACGTACTTTGTGCCGCCCTTGATGGCGGTGCGGGCCCCGAGGTAGTTGCCGGCCATGGAGCACAGGGCGGCGGGGAGGGCGACTGCGAGCAGCACTTTGCCGCCCAGGAGAAAGACCGCGACTGAGCCCAGATTGGAGGCCAGGTTGCCCACCTTGGCGCAGCCCGACGAGGTCAGCAGGTCAAGCCCCAAAATGCCGGTGAAGCCTAAAATCATGAAGGTGCCGGTGCCGGGCCCGACCAGCCCGTCGTAGGCCCCCATGCCAAGCCCGATGGCGGCCGACCACGCGGCCAGAGCGAAGGGGGTGAGCGTACGCTCCTGCGTCTCCTCGCTGCCGAAAGTCTTACGGGTGGCAAGGAATACGGCTACACAGGGCAGCGCAATGAGCATGATGGCGCGCAGCGCCGTCTCGGATATGTAGAGGGCGACGGCCGAGCCTATCGTTCCGCCGAGGAGGGCGCCCGCTCCGGCAAAAAGGGCGATTTTCATGCGCACTTTTTTATCCCGGATGTATTTGCCGGCCGCGACCGCGGTGCCAAGGCAGTTTGCCACTTTGTTTGTGCCCATCGCGTAGTGCGGCGGGAGCCCCGCAAACAGATAGGCCGGCAGCGAAATCAGCCCGCCCCCGCCCGCAATCGAGTCGACAAAGCCGGCCAAAAAGACGAGCGGACAGACGATGAGATAGGTTGTAACAGTGACGGTCATCGCTTCATGGCGTAGAGGAGCGCTTCGCCCTCCCCGCCGGCGCGGGTTGCCTCCCCGGTGTGATAGAGGTGCTCCAGATGGGACATGGCCTCGCCCGCCGCAAACCACTTTTGGGCGACCGGGAAGTTCTCAAAAACGCCGCCGGCGAAGTCCCAGGTCATCTGCGCCGCGGTGTCGTAGGGCGAGGAGGGGGCTTTTGAAATGATGGAGCGCACTTCGTCGAGCCGCCTTGCGTGGTGGGCAAACAGCGCGTCAATGCGGGCGCGGTGGTCGTCCACGAGATAGCGGTGGGCCGAAAAGAGGTGGAGGACCTCCATGTCCCGCACTTTTTTCAGATTTTGGAGATACTGCCCGAGCGAATCGAGCTCAAAGCTCCAAAAAGTGATATTGGGGGTGATTTTGCCCAGGATGTGGTCGCCGCAGAACATCACTTTTTTCTCTCTGTCGTACAGGCCGACCTGCCCCGGCGTGTGCCCCGCAATGTCGATGACTTCAAAGTGAAAATCGCCGTAGTCGAGCCTGTCGCCCTCTTTGACAATCGTGAAGCCAATTTCGCGCTCGCTGCGGTTTTTAATGCCGGGGTGGGACGTCGTCTCAAGCCGCTCTCCCGGATTTTTCGGAAAGCCCATTTCGTCGCTCATGCGCATGGCCAAGGGCGCGTCGCCCTTGGCCCTTTCGCGGAAAGGCCGGTTGATGGCGTCGGCGTCGTAGGCACTCGCGTAGGCCTTGTTTTTCTCGTTTTTAACGGCGCCCGTCAGCCCCGCGTGGTCGGAGTGCAAGTGGGTGATGAAGACGTCGGTGCGCGCCAAGGGACAGTCGAGCTCCTGCAGCGAGTCGAGCAGGAGCTTGCGCCCTTCCGGCTGATTGAAGCCGGTGTCGACGACAAGACTGCGCTCATCGCCCTTGACAATAAAACAGTTGAGCTCTTTGAGCGGGTTGCCGAGTAAAGGAATTTGGGTTTGGAAAATTCCGGGGTAGACTTGAATCATGACAAAAATACTCCTTGACAATATTGTGATGGTAAACGGTGTTTTTTTATGAATGGACTGCAAAACTGCAAAACGGCAAATTTTGGGACCTGCGCAAATCGTCGCGCAGACAGGGGAGTTTGGGCGATTGGAATATCATACACATGCGCAAAGGCGGTCTTCCGATAATAATCGAGGGTTGTTATCAAAAAATAATCGTGACCATCAAGCGATGGGAAACTAAGAAAGGCTGGATAACAACCAATGACCAATAAGCGCTTTTTCGCACTGCTCACAGCACTTCTGCTCGCAGCCGCAATTTTCGCCGGCTGCACGACGACCGAAGTGCCCGACACCGACACGCCCGGCACCGACACGCCCGACCCCACAACCGATTATTCCAACTTGAAAATCGGCCAGGTGGAGTTTGCCGCGCACGGTACAAGAAGCTTTTGTGTTGCGACAGCCGTTGTCGCCGGTGACAAGGTTGTGGCCGCGTATATCGACGAATTCCAGTATTTGCCCGCCGACAACGAGAAAGTGACCGGAGTTCCCAACAGCGACGCGGATTTCGGTGCGTATGTCTCGGAGCAAAACCTGGTTTTGGGCTCCAAGCGGGTCAATGCCGACTACTACAGCGAAAACATGAAGAACAATGGCGGCGCCACCCAGCGCATCGACACCTCGTTTGACGCCATTGAGGACTACTGCGTGGGCATGACCGTCGGGGAGCTCGACACCTGGGTCTCCGGCTCCACCAAGGACACCGGCACTCCCACCGACGCCATAACCGGCTCGACCCTTACCGACACCGCAAGCTATGTCAAGGCGATTGCCGAGGCCGCAAAGGCCGCCGCCGCAAAGTGATTTTGGCAAACCGTACCGACCATTTCCCATCCCCGCAGGCGGAAGCCGCCTGCGGGGATGATTTATTCGCGGTAAAAACGGGCGATCTCCCCAAAGGGGCCGCGAAGTCGCATGTAGAGCTCCCGGTAAACCCGGTAAGCCCTCTCATAGACGACGGCATTTTGCGCATTCGGGGAATAGGTCTTTGCGCCGTCTTCAACAAAGTCCCGCACGCGCTCAAAACTGTCAAAGAGGCAGGCCGCCACGCCTGCCAGAAAGGCCGCGCCGTAGGCGGAACCGGGGTGGTGCGCAAAGGAGGTGACCGGCGCGTTTAAGACGTCGGCGGCAATTTGGCACCAAAACTCGCTCTTGGCGCCGCCGTCACTCGCGAAAATGCGCTGCGGATAAAAACCGCCTTCTGCCAGCACCTCGATGTGGTGCTTAAAACCGTAAATGACCGATTCAAGAATGGCCCTGAAAATGTGGGCGCGGCCGTGCGACAGCGTCAGCCCGCACATGACGCCCCTGGCCTCGGGGTCGAAAATGGGGGTCTTCTCCCCCAAAAAATAGGGGAGGATGACAAGCCCGTCGCTGGCAGGCGGTATCTCCATGGACTGCCGGTCGAGCAGGCGGAGGGCGGCGGGGTCGTCGTCGCCCAAAATGTCCTTGACAAACCACTTGACCAAGGAGCCGCTTGCCGCCATGCAGCCGTTTAACAGATACTTGCCCGGCACGACGTGGTAGTCGAAAAAGAGCCTGTCGTCGGTTTGCGGCGTGTCGGTGCAGTACAAAATGTCGCCGGCGCCCCCGAACTTGATGAGCAGGTCCCCCTGCCGCGTGATGCCGGCCGCCAGGGTTGAGGCGACGTGGTCGGCGCTGCCGGCGATGACCGGCGTGCGCGCCGGCAGGCCAAACCGGGCGGCGGCCTCGGCCGTCAAATGTCCGGCAATGTCGCCCGACTCCATGACCGGCGAGAAAAATCCGTCCGGCGCGCCGAGCAGGTCAAACTGCGCTTTAAGCCACCGGCGCTTTTGAATATCGTACATGCCGCTTTCGGCGGCCCAGTTGCACTCAATATATTTATGCCCCGTCAGGCAATAGGTGATGTATTCGTAGGAGCCGAGCACACAGGCGGCCCCCGCAAAGACCGCGGGCTCGTTTTGCCTCACCCAGAGCAGGCGGGGCAGCACATGCTGCAAATTCGTCCTTGTGCCGGTGCGCGCGAAAAGCTCATCCTGGTCGAGAAGCTCTTTTAGAGCCTCCATTTGAGGGGCGGCGCGGGCGTCGTTTTGCTGAATGGTCGCCCGCAGGGGGCGCCCCTCTTTATCCAGCAGCACAATGGCCGGCACCATGCCGCTGACGCCGATTGCGGCGACTTTGGCCATGGCCTGCGGCAATTTCTCCTTTAGCTGCGACAGGGCGAGCTGCGTGTGGTCCCACCAGACCGCCGCGTCCTCCTCGGCCCAGCCGGGGTGACGGCAGACGAGGTCGTGGGGGACGGTCGCCTCCCCCGCAACTTCGCCCGCCTGCGACAGCAGGACGCACTTGACCGAAGTGGTGCCGATGTCGATACCAAGCGCGTACCGCATGTCAAAACCCTCTCTATCGCAAAATCGCCCGACGCAAAGTCAGTGGACGCAGCGTCACCGGACCGACCGCACTTTTTCCATGAACTCGGCCACCCGCCGGCTGTCGACGGCGTTTTCAAACTTGCCGTCAAATTTGAAGGCTGTGCCGACCACCGCCCCGTCGGCGATGCCGAGCAGCGCCTCAATGGTGTCGATGCGGCAGCCCGTGTTGGCGAATACCGGGGTGTCGCCCGACGCCGCCTTGGCTCTGCGCAGCAGCGCGGGGTCGACGGCGACCCCCGCGGTCGCCCCGGACACACAGAGCCCGTCCGGCCGGCAGTTGAAGATGGTGGTTTTGACAATGGATTCGAGCTCCCGGTCCGCGAGATAGGCGGCGGCCTCCGGGACGACGTTGAAGAGCAGCTTGACATGCTGCGCCCCCACGGCCTGCCGGTGCCGCGCAACTTCGCCGCAGTTTGTGTTCCAAAGGCCGAAGTCGCTGGCGTAGACGCCCGAGAAAATTTCACGCACAAAGAGGGCGTCGGCGGCGACGGCGAGGTCAAGCGAGGCCGCGGGGTCCCAGAGGCAGTTGACGCCGTAGGGCACCTTGATGTCGCGCCTTAGCTCGCCGACGACCCTCGCCATGGCCGCGACCGTCTCGGTCTTGACCTTTGTCAGATAGGGCAGGCTGAACTCGTTGGAGAACATGACGGCGTCGACGCCGCCCTCCTGAAGGGCCGCAAGGTCCTTTTTGGCCTGCTCCAGGACCCACGCCATCCCCTTTTCCCTGTCGTACATGGGGTCGCCCGGCAGCGCCTGCAAATGGCACATGCCGATGATGGCCTTTTCGGTGCCGATGACGTCTTTAAGCCAGCTCACTTACGTTCTCCGCCTTTCCTCACGCACAAAGTCCGCCGTCCCCGGCGAACTCGACTTGTTAACTTATTCAATATACCACGATTGCGCCCAAGATACAATTGCAGACTTTTTCGCGCTTACAAAAGTGCGATGGAGCCGGTACGCCTATTTGAATATATTTTGCGGCGGAAAAAAACGCCGCCCGTCCGCAAAAGGAATGCGGTCGGGCGGCGTGTTCATTTTTCGTGTTACGAGAGCGTCCAGGCCGGAATGAAGAAGCCGGCAAAGGTCGAATTGAAGACGTCGATGGTCAGCTGCGACTGATAGGCTTCGACAATGCGCTTGTAGACGGGATTTTCCGCGTCCTCGGTGCGGGCCGCAATGAGGCAGTAATAGCTGTTGTCGACGTAGCTCGACTCCATGTAGAGGGCGTCGGTGGCGACAAGCCCGCTGTCAAGCGCGTAGTTGCCGTTGATGACGGCAATGGCCACGTCGGGCAGGGTGGAGTAGACGAGGTTGGCGTCGACTTCCACGAACTCGAGCGGCACCGTATAGTCCGTGATGTCGGAAATTGCCGGCGAGGCCCCGGCATCCCCGTCAATGGTGAGCAGTCCCGCCGCCTCGAGCAGCTTCAAAGCCCGGCCCTCGTTGGTCAGGTCGCTGGGCAGCGCGACCTTGTCGCCCGCCGCAAGCTGCGAGAGGTCAGTCAGCTTGCCCGAGTAAATGCCCATGGCGACGATGTAGGTGTCCCCGATGGGGGTGACGTCATAGCCGTAATTTGCAATCTCGTTTTCAAGAAACGCGTGGTGCTGGAAGGCGTTGATGTCGACTTCGCCGTTTGCCAGCGCCTTGTTGGGCAGCGAGAAGTTGGAGAACTGGACATATTCCAGCTCAATGCCCTCTTTGGAGAGCGCTTCGGCCACCGGCTTCCAGATGTCCTCATAGACGGTGCCGGTCAGGCCGATTTTGACGGTCACGGGGTTTTCGGGGGAGTAGACGGCCTCACCCTCGGCGGGGGCGGCCTCCTTCGGGGCGCAGCCGGCGGCGGCAAACAGGAGTAAAAGTGCGGCAAGAAGTATGGAAAAAAGCTTTTTCATGATGGGCCTCCGTATTATTCATGTGTATTTTTAGATGCGATAAAGTTTCCGGCGAGCTGAATGAGCGAGACCAAGAGCACGAGGACGATGACTGAGGCGTAGATGATGTCCATGCGGTTTCGCTGCTGCCCGTAAATGTAGGCGAAATTGCCAAGTCCCCCGGCCCCCACGGCGCCGGCCATGGCCGAAAGCCCCAAAAGGCTGATGAGGGTGATGGCGGTGCCGCGGGCAATGGCCGCGACGCTCTCGCGCAGGTAGACGCGCAGGACGATCTCGAGCCGGCCGCAGCCCATGGACTGGGCCGCCTCAATGAGCCCCGGGGACACTTCGGAGAGCGCCGCCTCAATTTGGCGGGAGAAAAAGGGGACGGTGCCGAAGACCAGCGGGACGATGGCCCCCCGCACGCCGATGGCGGTGCCGGAGATCGCCCTCGTCAGCGGCAGCAGGCAGAAGAGCAAAATGATGAAGGGGATGGAGCGAAAGAGGTTGATGAGTTTGTCAAGCGCGCGGTAGAGCGGCTTGTTTTGGGCGATTCCGCCGGGGCGGGAGACGACAAGCGCCGTCCCCAACGCAAGCCCGAGGACAAAGGCGATGGAGCCCGCCCACAGCAGCATGACCGCCGTTTCAACCGTGCTGCTCCAGAGCTTTGGCAGCAGGTCCGGCGCATTTGGAAAAAGATTAAACAGCAGCGCCTGCATGCGCCATCACCTCCGCAACGATATTGATGTCCTTCAAGTACGCAAGCGCCTGCGCAATGTCGCCGGACGCCGGGGAGACTTTGGCAACCAGGGTGCCGGTAGGCCTTGCGCCGATGAGCTCAATGTTTGCGAAAATGATGGTGAGGTCGACGCCAAACCGCCGCGAGAGCTGCGAAACCGCCGCCTCGCCCGCCGCCTCCGCGCCGTAGCTGAGCTTCAGAATGCACTCGCCCGGGCGCAGCTTTGTGAGGGGGGCGCCCTCGGCCAGCAGCTCGTCAATTTTGGCGGCGCCCGAGGTCATTGCGAGAAACCCCTTTGTCACGGGCTCTCTCGGGTTTGCGAAGACCGAAAAGACTTCCCCCTCTTCCACGACCGCGCCGTTTTCAAGGACGGCGACCCGGTCGCAGATCTCCTTGATGACCGGCATCTCGTGGGTGATGAGCACGACGGTGAGGCCGAGCTTCCGGCTCAGCTCCTTGATGAGCCGCAGGATGGAGCGGGTGGTCATCGGGTCGAGAGCGCTGGTCGCCTCGTCGCAGAGCAGCACTTTGGGATTTCCGGCCAGCGCTCTCGCAATGGCCACCCGCTGTTTTTGTCCGCCCGACAGCTCCGACGGATAGGCCCCCTCCCTGCCCGAGAGGCCGACCTGTTCGAGCAGCTCCCGCACGCGCACACTCTGCGCCTCTTTGGACAGCCGCATGCCCCGCAGCGGGAAAGCCACGTTCTCATAGACCGTCCGGGAGGCGAAGAGGTTGAACTGCTGAAAAATCATTCCGATTTCGCGCCGGTGCCGGCGGATTTCGGCCGGCGGGAGCGCCGTCAGCTCAACGCCGTCCAAAAACACCCGGCCGGAGTCGGGGCGCTCAAGCAGATTGATGCAGCGCACAAGCGTCGACTT
Source organism: Terriglobales bacterium (assembly GCA_035561375.1). GTDB lineage: Bacteria > Bacillota > Clostridia > Oscillospirales > Feifaniaceae > DATMXT01. The sequence continues at coordinate 7,669 of DATMXT010000262.1, forward strand.
GCCGGCCCCCGAATAGCCGATGACGCCGTAGATTTCCCCGTCGCCCACTGTGAGGCTGACGTCCTTTACAGCTTCCACGTCGCAGCCCGCGGCGGGGAAGGTCTTGCAGATGTGTTCCAGGCGTATCATGGCGCGCTCCTCTACTGCGTAATCCTCGGTTTGGGCATAAAAATGCCCGGGACGTCAAAGCAGTCTCCCGGGCACTGTGCGTGTTCGTTTGTTGTCGCCGGCGGCCGACTCAGCCGAGGGGGCGGCCTATGGCGGCACGACAAGAACTCCCGCACAGACGGTGTGCCCGGGAGTTTAGCATTCGTGTAAAGCGGATTGAATTGTCACTTGCACGCATGGGTTGTCGCGCCTCCTTTCGCCCCGCACTTGGCGGGTTTTGATAGATTCTACTGTGCCGGGCACGATTTTGTCAATAGCGGCCGCGTATTTTTGTAAATACTCCACAAATCTCTGACGGGGGCCGCGGGCTTTTCAGGGCCCTTTTCAGGCTGGGGTGAGCTTTGACAATAAAAAAAGACGGTACCAATGCCGCCGCAGCAGGGGGCGATTCTGACAGGTTCTTCGGCGCAGGGCTGTCCTCTCCCGCCGCGGTCAGGACATCTCGGGGAATTTCAGGTATTCGGACAGGGCGGGGAAATCTCCCGCCAGAATTTCCGCGCAGGCGATGATGTATTTGCGGTGCCGCTCAAGGATTTTCCGGTCGACGCCGGCGCCCTCGCAGACGGCCTTGATGGGGAGGGTTTTAGAGCCCTGCATTTCGGCGAGCAGAGCCGGAGCGTCAAGAAGGCATTTTATTGCGGCGGCGCAGCTTTTCTTTGTCTTGGCGGACTTCGGCGAGCAGGACGTGAGCTCAAGAAAAGAGAAACCGTAGGCGGATAATATGGTTCCGACCCCCGCGATTTCGTATTTGACGGGGGAGTCCTCCGAGACCGTCGTCTTGGATATGACCGCCTCCTGAATTGCGACGTCGGGGGCCTCGGCGTCAATTTCCCCCTCGAAAACCGAAGGGCTCACGCTCACCTCCCCCGAACGGCGGCCTTCAGAGCGCATAAAATCCGTCAGCCGACGGCGCATGACCAGCTCGGCAAACGGAAGAAAGGGACCTTTATCCGCCTGATACAGCGAAATGGCCTCCGAGAAGGCCATGAGCGCAACCGACCAGGCGTCGTCGCTGCAGGTGACATATCTGTGCGTACATTTTGAAGCGCACCGCAATATGAATTGCCTGTTTTGTGCAATTAAGTCGTCGGCCGCCTGCCTGTCCTGTGCGGCGCGAACGGCTTCCTTATCGGTTTTCTGCATACGGTACCGTCCTCATCGTCGTTGTGCGTATGTCTGCGTGGACTTTTGCTCGCAGCAGGCGCCCGCCTTTGAAAACCCGCCTTTGCCCGCTGTGCCTTTGTGCGGCGCGCCTCAGCTGTGCCGCGACCGGGAGCTGTCGCGCCCTTGCGAGGCGCCGCTGTTTTGCCATCCCCACGCGTTGTCACCGCTGCCGCCGCCCTGATTCCAGCCGCCGCTCTGGTCCCAGCCGCCGCTCTGACTGTCGCTGCGGTCCCCGTCCTGCTCGGCCTTGACAAGCGGAGTGCCGCCCTCTTCGGCCGCTTTAAGCAGTGCCGCAAGCGCCTGCGCCACCGCATCCTGATATTTGGACAGCTCTTTGGCTTTGGGTGCTTTTTTCGCCGCCGCTTTCTCGGCTTCCACCGCGTCCTCGTATGTATCGATATAGGTTTTCAGCCGCTTTTTGTCGGCGCGGCCAAGGGCCGCAATCGCCTTTTCAACCTGTTCCGGAGTCATTGCGGGGGCGGCGTCTGAAGACGTGCCGCCCTGCCGGGGTTGGCCTGCAGTCTTGTCGCCCGGCTTTTTCTCACCCTCTTTTGCATCCCTGCCTTTATCCGTGCCCTGAGGCTCTTTATTCGCACCCTTGCCGCCCTTATTCGTGTCCTTGTCGTCCGTATTCCCGCCGTAGGACCACCCCTGCCCCTGCGTCGCTCCGTAAGCAGGCCACCAGGGCGTGGTGACCGTTTTCTCCTCGTCCTTTTCCCCGTCCGTATCCTTAGTCCCGTTTTGGCCGAAGGGCCATCCCTGCCCCTGCGTCGTTCCGTATGCAGGCCATCCGTTCCCGGTGACCGCTTTCTCCTTGTCCTTTTCCTCGTCCGTATCCTTGTTCCAGTTTTGGCCGAAGGACCATCCCTGCCCCTGCGTCGCTCCGTATATAGGCCATCCGTTCCCGGTGACCGTTTTCTCCTCTTCTTTTTCCTCGTCCGTATCCTTGTTCCGGTTTTGGCCGTAGGGCCATCCCCGCCCCTGTGTCGCTCCGTAAGCAGGCCGCCAGGGGGCGGTGAGCGTCTGCTCCTCCTGTCCCTTGTCTGCCGGATTTTCCTGCCAGCCCGGATAGAACCACGCGTTCGCGCCGGTTTGCGGCTGCCAGAGATTTGAGGGAGTCTGCCAGCCGAAGCTGCCCTTCCCGTCCGGCTTGCCGTCCTCGTCGTTCCCGCCTTTTTGCGTGCCCTTTCGTCCCTCGTCGTCCCGGCCACTGTCCTTGTCCTTATCCCTGCCGTACCCGGCCGCCCACATGATGTCGCGGACCGGCACGTCAATCCATTTATCGGGGGTCCCGGTGTCGCCGGTGGTCTCCTGCATCTCTCCGATGATGGTCAGCTTGCCGGGCGTCGTCCCCATCTGCTCGGCCTCCTCCATCTGGGGGATCGTGGTCGGCACGACTTTTGCCGAGAGATTGCCCTCACCGTATTCGAGCGCGTCGAGCTTGTGGGAGAGGCTTTCCGTCTTGCCCTCCGACCGCGAGGTCACGGCCAGAACGACATAGTCCTCTTCCTCCTCGTCCGGACGGATGAAGCCCTCGGTTTTGCACTGGGCCAGGGTCATTTCAATGGCGTCGTCGAGCCTCGCGTAGGCGATGCGGCCCTCTTCAACGGCGCTCACAATGGTTTTGGCGTCCTCGTTGACGGCGCTTATCGCAAGGACGCGATTGAAAATATTCAGGGTGTATTTGATGGAGGGGTTGACGTCGAGCGTCACATAGGAATAGGGCAGGCGGACGGCGGCCGCGGTGCCCCCGCAGAGCAGTGCGGCCGCTGCGGCGCATGCGGCGGCCAGCCGGATGACGCCGGCCCGACGGCCCATTTCAACCGTCTGTCCGACCGCGTATCCGCGCTGTCTCAGCCGGACAAAGGAGCCGTCGTCCCTCAGCCCGACCGCGGTATTGCCGCAAATCTCCATGATGACCGTTTTCATTTCATCCACACCCGTTTTATCGTGCTCGCCCTATGTGGCAGCTCTTGTGTCTCGCTTTGCAACAATGCTGCCGCCTTCGGAGGCTTGAACCGGATTTTCACCGGTTCAAACCTCCGGGCGGCTAAGACTCCGCCGGGTTTTTTTAAAGGGGGCCCGAAGCGGAGGAATACGTGACTTGTCTCAGCTCTTCATCAGCTCAAGGTCGATGTCGGCCTCTTTTGCCGCTTTAAGCAGTTTTGTCAGGGCGTTCATGATCGCCGTGTAGTAATCGGTGAGCACGTCGTCCTCGTCGGCGTCCTCCACGGCCGCTCTGGCCGCTTCGATGGCCTCTTCAAAGCCCTCAATCTCGTCCGCTAAAGTCTCTTTGTCCTCATCGCTCAGTTCGTCAAGGGCCTTCTCGACGGCCTCGGCAAAGCTTGCGCCAATCCAATCGCCAAGCCCGAGGTCTTTTTTGGAGGGGGATTTCTTGCTCCAGAGGTCGATGTCGGCCTCTTTTGCCGCTTCAATCAGCTCTTTTGCGGCCTTCTCGACCGCTTTGCGGTAAGAGGAGAGCTCACTGTTTTTCTCGGCCTCTTCCCTGGCCTCGTTGGCTGCGGCGACGGCCTCTTCAAAGTCCTCAATCTCGTCGGCTAAAGTCTCCTTGTCCTCATCGCTCAGGGAGTCAATGGCGGCCGCTATCGGATCCGTGTAATTTTTGCCGTTCCAGCCGCAATAAAACGGGCTGTTTTTGGAGCCGGGGCCCCACATGGCGGAGTACAGGTCGATATCGGCGTCGCCCGCCGCCTCAAAAAGTTCGTTGAGGGCCGTCATGACATCCGCATAGTATCCGGGGAGGGCGTCGCGCTTATTTTGGATTTCTCCCTCGGCAGCTTCCTTTTCGGCAACGGCGTCTTCGTAGGCCTCAATCTCGTCTTCCAAAGTCTCTTTGTCCTCATCGCTGAGGGCCTCAATGGCCGCCCCAAGGTCGTAATTTGTCACACCCTTGAAGCAGCCCCACGCGTTCGGGTAGTTGAACTGACCCCACGCGTTCGCGTAGTTGAACCCACCCCATGTCGGGTAGTTGAACTGACCAAACCCGTACGCGCCGGTTTTTGCCGTCTTACCGGAAGAGCCGCCCTTCGAATTGTAATTTTGCGTACTTACGGTCTTAGCCTTCGCCCCGGCATTGCGATTTGAGGAATTGCCCTTGCCGCCGAAGTTCGAACATGCCAGCGCCGGGGTCGCAAGCGAGAAGACCAGCGCCAGCGTTACGGCGATTGACAATGCGCCGCCCGCTTTCTTCTTCATACAGTCACTTCCTTCACAAAAGTCGAACCGAATAATTCGGCCGTCATTAACGATATTCGAAGGAGGGCCCCCAAAAAATGGGGTGGGCGGAAAATTTCTCCGAAAAAAGTGGATTTACAGTGCCGGCGCAGAGAAAAAGGGACGTTTTCCTCTATAAGTATCGCATATTTCGGAGATGTTTTCAACTCGCGCAGGCGCCGGTACACAATGCGCAGCCCTCGCAGCGGCTGCCCTTTCCGCCAATGTTCCCCAAAAACAGCGGCGGCCGCTTTGAAAACGGCCGCCCTTCAAAATATGAACGCTACGCGTCAGTCGGACGCGCTTATCCGCTGCGCAAAGCGCGCGATGTGCGCCTCGTCAATTCGGGGGGTGCTCTGGTTTGAGCCGGTAATTTTTTTCAGGACGGTCTTCTCCATGAAGTTCATTTTCTCAAAGTCGCAGGCTCCGCCAAAGGACTCCTTCGCAACAGCCGCGTCCAGCAGCTCTTTCGGGAAAGAGGCTTCAAGCTCTTTTTCGGCGTCGGCCCCCTCGGCCAGCCCGCAAATGAAGAGGCCAAGCCGCTTTTTTTGGAGCAGCTCATCATTTTTGGCGCAAAACTGTTTGACGGGTTTGCGAATTTGCCCCGCGTAGATAGAGCCCCCGATGATGACCGTGTCATACTCCGCCAAATTTGGGCCGGCCCCGTCAAGGTCACAGAGGTCAACTTTGCCGGGGAGCTTTTGCGCGAGGAGCCCGGCGCAGGTCTTTGTAAATCCGTATTTGCTCGCGTATGCGATGAGTGTTTTCATGTCGCTCTCCTCAAACTGTTTCGTCAAGCTATTTCGTCAGCGCGTTTTCAATGGACTTCAGATAGGCCTTCGTGGTCACCGTGGCCTGGGCCACCACGTCAATTGTCACGTTTTGCCTCTCAATGACCCGGCGGAAAACCTCGCCCGAGACCTCCGCCGTCCCGAACTGGACGTCTTTCACCACTTTGATATCCGTGATTTTGCCCCCCTGCACCGTGACCGCAAGCTCGTTGGCCCACCGCCCGTT
>DATMXT010000263.1:0-3739 GCA_035561375.1 Terriglobales bacterium
GTTATTGACACGTACCCACACCTGCGGTGCTGTTCAATGTCCACAAATTTTTTGGGAGGTTGAAAACAATGGCCAAGTACGTTTGCTCTGTTTGCGGCTACGAGTACGACGAAGCGGTGGAGCTGGGGCCCTTCGCACAGCTCCCGGACGACTACATCTGCCCGGTCTGCGGCGCCGGTAAGGACGCGTTCACGGAAGAGAAATAGGATATCTGCAACTTTCGGGGCGGCCGCATGACCGCCCCGAAACATTATGGGAGACAGAGATAGATGGAAAACTCCGCATATAAAAAGGCCGGCGTCGACGTGACGGCCGGGTACCGTGCGGTCGACCTCATTAAGCCCTACGCTGCGAAGACCGCAATTCCGGGGGTGCTCAGAGGGCTTGGCGGCTTTGGCGCCGCCTTTGAACTCGACCTGTCGCGCTTTTCGCACCCCGTCCTCATCTCGGGCACCGACGGCGTCGGCACCAAGCTCAAGCTCGCCTTCGCCATGGACAAGCACGACACCATCGGGATTGATTGTGTCGCCATGTGCGTCAACGACATTGTCTGCAGCGGCGCGGCCCCGCTCTTTTTTCTCGACTATATCGCAATGGGCAAAAACGAGCCCCTGCGCACGGCCGCCGTCGTCAAGGGCGTGGCGGACGGCTGCCTTGAGGCGGGCTGCGCCCTGGTCGGCGGCGAGATGGCCGAAATGCCGGGCTTTTACCCCGAGGATGAGTACGACCTCGCGGGCTTTGCGGTGGGCGCCGTCAACAAGGCCGACCTCGTGGACGGCAGCGCCGTCGCCGAGGGCGATATCATTGTCGGCATGCCCTCGAGCGGCGTCCACTCCAACGGCTTCTCCCTTGTCCGCCGGATTATCGCCGACCGCGGGCTCGACATTGAAAAGACATATGACGGCCTCCCCGCCCCTCTGGGCGAAGTGCTGCTGACCCCGACCGCCATTTACGTCAAACCGGTGCTGGAACTCCACAAAAAAATAAAACCCCACGGATTTGCCCATGTCACGGGCGGCGGCTTTTATGAAAACCTGCCGCGGGCTTTCGGACCGGGGCTCTCAGCCGTCGTCGACAAGTCGGCCGTCCCCGCCCTGCCCATTTTCAGCTTTCTCGCAAAGGCTGGCGCCATTCCCGAGGACGAGATGTACGGCACCTTCAACATGGGGGTCGGCATGGCGGTCTACCTCGCGCCGCAGGATGTGGAGGTCGCCTTTGAGACGCTGCCCGGCGCATTTATTCTCGGCAAAGTCGAGGCGGGCGGGCGGCCTGTCGTCATCCGATGAGGCCCCGCATCGCCGTTTTGGTGTCGGGCGGCGGCACGAATCTCCAAGCCCTCATTGACGCCGGCGACCTCGGGGGCGACATTGCGCTCACCGTCTCAAGTGTCCCGGGGGCGTATGCCCTCGAGCGGGCAAGGGCCGCCGGCATAGAGGCCGTCACCCTCCCAAAACGCGGCGTCAAGGGGCTCGCCTACTCCGAACAGCTGCGGGACCTGCTTGTCTCAAAGAAAATTGACCTTGTCGTGCTGGCGGGTTTTCTCGTCGTGCTGCGCGAGCCGATGCTCGCCGCTTTCCCGGAGCGCATTGTCAATGTGCACCCCTCCCTCATCCCCGCCTTTTGCGGCGACGGATATTACGGGCTCAAAGTGCACGAGGCGGCCCTGGCCCGCGGCGTGAAAGTGACGGGGGCGACCGTGCACCTGGTGAGCGAAATCACCGACGGCGGGCGGATTTTGCTTCAAAAGGCCGTCGACGTCCATGAAAGCGATACCCCCGAGACATTACAGCGCCGGGTCATGGAGGAGGCCGAGTGGCTCCTTTTGCCTGCGGCCGTCAAAATGCTCTGCGTCGAAATTTCCTCCGGGCGAAAAAACCCTACATAATTTTGTTGCGGAATATCCATTTGGATTTTTGAAAATATCAGGAGGTTGAAAGTATGCGCGCACTGGTAAGCGTTTCCGACAAGACGGGGGCCGTGGACTTCGCAAAGGGGCTTGGGGACTTGGGCTATGAGATTCTCTCGACCGGCGGCACCGCGAAGGCCCTGCGGGAGGCGGGTGTTCCGGTCCTTGAGGTATCTGAAGTGACCGGCTTCCCCGAATGTCTTGACGGCAGGGTCAAGACCCTGCACCCCGCCATTCACGCGGGGGTCCTTGCCATGCGCGACAACCCCGAGCACATGGAGCAGCTGAAAGCGCTTGGCATTGCGACCATCGACGTCGTCGCCATCAACCTCTACCCCTTCAAGGCCACCGTCATGAAGCCCGGCGTCACCTTTGAGGAGGCCATTGAAAACATCGACATCGGCGGCCCCACGATGATCCGTGCCGCGGCAAAAAACTGGCAGGATGTCGTCGTCGCGGTCGACCCGGCCGACTACCCCGGCATTTTGGCGGACCTCGCCGCGGGCGGCCTCACCCGGGCGCGCAAAGCGGCCCTCGCCCGCAAGGTCTTTGCCCACACCGCGAACTACGACGCCATGATTTCGACCTGGCTGCGCCGGCAGGCGGGCGAGACGGATTTCCCCGAGAACTTCACCGCCACCTATGAAAAAGTGCAGGACATGCGCTACGGCGAGAACCCCCATCAGAAGGCCGCCTTCTACCGCGAAATCGGCAAGGGCTTTGAGGGGACGCTTGCCGCCGCGAAACAGCTCCACGGCAAGGAGCTCTCCTACAACAATATCAACGACACGAACGGCGCTCTCGACGTCCTAAAGGAGCTCGGGGCCGAAAGGCCCTGCGCCGTCGCCGTCAAACACGCCAACCCCTGCGGCGTCGGGCTGGGGGACACGCTTATCGAGGCCTACAAAAGGGCCTACGACGCCGACCCCGTCTCCATTTTCGGCGGCATCGTGGCCTTAAACCGCCCCTGCGACGCCGGGACCGCCGAGATGATGTCCCGGATTTTCCTTGAAATTGTCGTCGCACCCGCCTTCTCGGAGGAGGCCGTCGACATTTTGGGGCGCAAAAAGAACATCCGGCTTTTGGAGCTGCCCGCCGTCATGGAGAAAAACAGGGCCGACATGCTCGACATGAAAAAAGTGGCTGGCGGCCTTTTAGTGCAGGAACTCGACACCGAGCTTTACAGTGAGGCCGACTGCAAGGTCGTGACCGAGCGCGTCCCCACCGCGCAGGAGCTTGCCGCCCTGAAATTCGCGATGAAGGTCGTCAAGCACACCAAGTCCAACGCCATCGTGCTGGCAAAGGGCGAGGCCACGACCGGCGTCGGCCCCGGACAGACCAACCGCGTGGCGGCGCTGGAGCTTGCCATTAAATACGCGGGCGACAAGGCCGCGGGTTCTGTCATGGCCTCCGACGCCTTCTTCCCCTTTGCCGACTGCGTCGAGCAGGCGGCCGCTGCCGGAATCACGGCCATCATTCAGCCGGGCGGCTCCATTCGCGATGAGGACTCCATCGCCGCCTGCAACAAGTACGGCATCGCCATGGTCTTCACCGGCATGCGGCACTTCAAGCACTGAGGATAGAGGATGAAGATAGAGGATAAGATATGACAATACTTGTCGTAGGCGGCGGCGGTCGAGAGCACGCCATCGTCTGGAAGCTCGCACAGAGCCGCCACCGTCCCACCCTCCACTGCGCGCCCGGCAACGCCGGCATTGCGGCCCTTGCCGCCTGCCACCCCGTCCCCGCCTCCGACGTCGACGGGCAGGTGGCCCTGGCCAAAAAAATCGGCGCCGACCTCGTCGTCGTCGCCCCGGACGACCCGCTTGTGGC
>DATMXT010000264.1:0-5786 GCA_035561375.1 Terriglobales bacterium
ATATGCCGCCCGCGAGCGCGAATTCACTTCGCGCGGGAAGGGCACCGCTCGCTTGGCGGAAAACCCTACAGGTTTTTCGCCACTCTGAAGGCGCACCGCAAGGTGCGCCTTGAATCATTTCGACCGGATTTGTATTAAAACAGCTCCTGCGACTCCATGAGGGTCAGCCATGTGCCGGAGTCCCGGGAGAGCGCCTTTTCATAAATGAGCTTTCCCATGGCGATGTCCGCGCCGCCAAAGCCTAAGTTAAAGGCGAGAATGCGCTCCCCCGCTTCCTCCCGGCCGGGCTTGTCCCGAAGCACGAGCTGGCCGAGCGAGGCGTATATGGGGGGCACGCCGCCCTCGAAGGCGCCGGTGCCCTCGTAGGTCGCAGTCTGCTCCGGATAGTCGGTGACGACCTTGTCGACTCCGTGCAGCAGGGCCCCGGGCCAGGCCCGGGCGGCTTCGAGGCCGACGCCGAGCATTCCGGGCAGAAAGTGCTCGGCCGGGATGAGGGGCTCTTGCACCCGCTGTGTGCAGGTGACGACGATGTCGGCCCCCGCCATGGCCTCGCGGACGGAGCCGCAAAGGGCGACCTCCACATCTGTGAGCCCCTCCATTTTACGCTTGTAGTCCATGGCCGTCTCCTCCCGCAGCTCGACGAGGTTGCAGCGGGTGAGGCTTTCCAGCACCTGCCGGAGGGCGACGAGGTGCATGCGGCCCTGCACGCCGCCGCCGACAATGGCGACGGTCGCAGCGCCCTTTTTGGCGCAGAATTTCGCGGTGATGGCGGTGGCGGCGGCCGTGCGCACGGCGGTCAGCCACCGGCAGTCCATGACGGCCATGGGCAGGCCGGTGTCGGGGTGGTTCATAACCTGAAGACCGGCGACCTGGGGCAGGCCGGCCGCAATATTTTCGGGGTAGCTTGAAACCCATTTGATGCCGCAGGCGTCCATGCCTGAGAGCTCCGCGGGCATCCCGACGAGGGTGGAGCCCGGCCGCGGCAAAAGTTCCCGCTTTGGCGGGCACTGCAAGGTGCCCCGCGCCTCTTCGGCACAGGCCGCCTCAACTGTGGCAATGATGTCCGGCCAGCCGAGCTCAAGGCCCATGACGTCGCCCTGCGACAGGTATAAAAACTTCGCTTTTTCCATTTGCGCCTCCTTCAATTGAAATGGTCTTTGTGTCCGGCCGCGTGCGGCTCAGACCGCGTCTTTTTAAAACAGCCGCAAAGGGGTGAACTCCTTTGCGGCTGTCCTTGATAGAATGTGTCCGAAAAACCCCGTTATACGGTGATTTTGCGGGAGGCTTTGAGCCAGGCGCCCGACTTGTACCGCCAGAAGTACAGGATGTTGCGCATGACATAGTCGGCGGCGATGCCGAAAAAGCCGGCGTAAATGCCGAGGTTGTACCGGGTGCACAGGAAAACGACGGTGCCGACCCGGGCAATCCAGAGCGACGAGACCGTGAAGATGGGCGGAATGAGGGAGTCGCCGACGCCGCGGAAAGCGGTGGGCGTGGTGGCGGCAAACCAGACCAGCGGCACGATGAAGACGGGGTTCCACATCAGGGTGGTCCTCGCCAGCTGGAAAGCCTCGGGGCTGAGGTTGTAAAGGCCTATCAGCGGGGTCAAATAGAGGTAGGGCATGAGCGCGAAGACGAGGCCAAACCAGAAGGAGAAGAACAAGACGTCCTTGTAAGCCCTCTTTATGCCCTCCTCGTCGCCCATCCCCTTGGCCATACCCATGATGGTCGGCGCAATCATATTGGCCATCGAGGAGCCGGCGCACTGGAGGTCGATGAGCTGGGTGTAGACGACATTGGCCGAAATGTGGGCGGTGCCGGCCATGAGGATGTTGACGTTCATGGTGAGCCGGGCCAGAACAAAGAAGAAGCTCTGGGCCCCGGCCGGGACGCCGAACCGCACAAACCGCTTTTGCAGCTCCCAGTCGAGCTTGAAGCCGAAAATGTCCTTGAGGCTGGCGACAAGTCCCCGCCGACGGATAAGGATGGCGCCGAGAATGGCGCCGACGGCGCGGCCGGAGAGGGTGGCGTAGCCCGCGCCGTAAGTTCCAAGCTCCAAAATGTAAATGAAGAGGATGGAGAACATGAACTGCGAGGAGTTCATGATGATGGTCATCCACATGGAGCGCCTTGTGTCCCCCACGCCGCGCAGCAGCGAGGCCGAGTTGTTGTAAAAGCAGTAGAGCGGATAGGACAGCGCCGTCACCCTAAGATAAGTGCGGGCAATGGCCTGCATGTCGGGGTCGGCGCCCCGCAGCGCCAGACTGACGACGGGGCCGGCGAACAAAACCATGAAAGCCGACAGCGAGGCGGCTATGTACAGCGAGGAGGTGTAGCTCTGCTTGACGGCCTTATAGACCCCCTCGGTGTCGCCCTTGCCGGTGCACTGGGCCACGACGACCATGGCGCCGAAGGCGATGGCGATGACGACGTAGCCGACCATCATGTTAACCTGGTCGATGATGCTGACGCCCGACAGCGAGTTCTGGCCGAGCCGGCTGACGACAATGGTATTGACCATGGGCAAAAAGGTGAAGAAAAGCTGATCAATCAGCATGGGAATCATCATCTTCAGCATGGTCTTTTTGGTGAGTTGCAAGGTATTACCCCCCGTTTTTGAATGGACGCGGACTGCAAATCCGCTTTCGCTGTGGTTGCTCGGCGCTATTTCAGGATCATGACCTCTTCAAGGGAGCGCTTTGGCACATTCATCTTGCCGGCCTCTCCCCAGTAGTAACCGGTGCCGCTCTCCCCGACCGGAACCTCTTTCGACTCCATGCCGGGATACCCCAAAGCCACTGAGGAGACGACCGTGAGGTTTTCGGGCAGAAGGAGCAGCTCGCCAATCTCCTTTTTGCGGATGTTTTCAAGCCAGCAGGAGGCGACGCCTTCGCTCTGGCAGTAGATGATGATGTTCTCGCAGGCGGCCCCGATGTCGAGCGCAAAGGGCTGCGGCCGGATGGCCGTATCGTGGAGAATGAGCATCCAGGCCGGGGGCTCCTGTCCGGGGCCGGGCCTGCCGGAGCCGTCTTTCAAGTGGGCGCCCCAGGCCGACAGCGCAAAAATTTGAGCCGTGAGCGCGGGGTCGGTGACAACGCAGAATTTGAGGGTCTGGGCGTTTGTGCCGCAGGGCGCAAGCCGCGCGACGTCCACCGCCTTTGTCAGAATCTCGGTCGGCACGGGACGGGCGCCGTCAAATTTGCGGATGGAGCGGCGCATTTTCATCGCTTCGTAAGTTGTCATGCCTGAACTCTCCTTTTTTAAAAGTGACAAACAAATGATATTATACCCATTGCTTAGGCCTTTTTCAAGAGACTATTTGCACAGATTTATGTCAATTCGCCAGACATAGTTCTTCATGTCCACCCGCCCCGACGGCAGAAAACCCACGCCCTCGGCCTCGAGCAGCGCGCGCTGCTCCCCCCAGCCCCCGACCAGACTGCCGTCGGCATGGACGACCCGGTGACAGGGTAAGGAGAGCTCCGGAAAAGCGCAGCTCATGGCCCTGCCCGCAAGTCTTGCCCCCCGCGGATACCCCGCCAGCATGGCGAGCTGTCCGTAGGAGACGACGCGCCCTTGCGGCACTTTTTGAAGCGCCGCGTAAAACTGCGGCAGGCCCGTCGCCCCTTTTAGGCGACGCTTTTGCGCGGCGGCGACTTCCGGCCGTCCTGCCCGCAGAATTTCCTTGCCCACCCGTGCCACCCCTTCGATTTTTTATTGTTCCCATTGTATCCGATAGAGGGCCGCATTGCAAGAAGCGGCCCCGCGGCAAATTTGCCGCGGGGCCGGGAACATCCATTTTTCAGTTGTTGCCATCCTCAGGCGGTGTCGCCGGGTCCTGCGGCAGGACAGGCTCTTCCGGTTCCACGGGCTCTTCCGGCGTCTCCTCTGGGTTCTCTTCCGGAGTCTCGCCCGGGTCCTCGTCCGGTGTCTCCCCGGGATTTTCCTCCGGGTTCTCGCCGGGGTTCTCCTCCGGATTTTCGCCGGGGTTCTCCTCCGGCGTCTCGCCCGGGTTCTCCTCCGGCGTCTCCTCCGGGGGCTTTTCAGGCTCCGTTGAAACCGAAATGGGCTTGCCGCCCGGATTCATGGCGGGGGCGGAGGAATAGTCGGTGTATTTGATAACTTGAGGCGCGCCGGCGCCCCCGAAGTTCTCGGTGAAGAGCGCGTAGGTCGCATCCTCGTCGTGCAGGAAATAGGAGACCTGTCCGACATAGGCCCCGACGCCCGGGAACTCGAAAATCTCAATGGTGTCGTCCTTTGCAAGTTTGGCCAAAGACGCCGACTTGCCAATGGCGTCGGAGAGGGTGGCGTTGGTGTCGACGTACTGCGACAGGGTTTTGAAGAGGTCGGGCAGCTTGAGAATATTGGAGGACTGGAGCTTTTGCTCGAGCAGCGCCTTGATGAAGTCCTTTTGCACCCGTGTGCGCTGCACATCGCCTTCGGCATATTTGCGGTAGCGCACCAGCTCCATGGCGTGCTCGCCGTCGAGGTGCTGCATGCCGGCTTTCAGGTCGATATAGAGGTCCTGATACGGGTCGGAGTATTTCATGTCCTGCGGAACCTCAAAGTCGACGCCGCCCAGCAGGTCGACGGTCGCCTTAAAGCCCTCGAGGTCGACCATGGCGTAATAGTGGACGGGGGCGCCTGTCATCTCTTTCACGCAGGAGATGAGCCCGTCCAGCCCGTCCCTGCCGTAGACCGCGTTGAGCTTGCCGTAGTGGTTGCCGAGCTTGACCCGCGTGTCCCGCATGAGGGAGATGATGTTGATGCTGTGGGCGTCGAGGTCGACCCGCAGCATGATGAGGGTGTCGGTCAGAGTGTCGGTGCCGTCGGTGCCGATGAGCAGCACGTTGAAGGCCCCCGCCGGCACCGTCGTGTCAATGGAAGCCGGCGGTTCATTGCCGGTCATGTCCTTTGCGGCCGACCAGACGCTGAAGGCAAACCATCCGGCGGCAAACAGAATCAGGGCCGCCGCGGCGAGCAGAACGCGCTTGAGGGCGCTTTTCTTTTTTGGATTACGAGCCATGATATATTCTTAGTACCTCCAGTACGGACCATGAATCCATACGCTATTTTTGACAGCGTCCACGATATATTCTCAGGACCTCAGTGCCAACCATCCGTCCATACGCTATTTTTGACTGCGCTCCTGATATATTCTCAGCATCTTGCGCACGAACCATATAATCATTACCCTTATTTTTGACTGTGTTACAGTTTATTAACGTATGATTTCGAAATTTGTTCCAACTTTTCACGAGCCGCCCGGCCCCGGAAGCCGGCGGAGAAGCCCCAGCAGCGGCAGTCCGAAGAGATAGACGCTGACGGCCTCCTCGGCCGCAAGCTGTACCATGACCAGCGGCAGCGCCGCCTCCGCGGCGCCCACGGCCTTGAGCAAAATGCCGATGGCCACGGCGTTGATGAGCACCGGAGGCAGCCCGCCCGTGAGGGGCCCCTTGCACCTCTTCGTGACAAGCGCCGCCGCAAGCGTTGCAAGAGAGCCGACGACGGCGTCGGCCAGCCCGTAGCCGCCGATGAGGTTTGAGAGAAAGCAGCCGACAAAAAGGCCCGGCACCGCCTCGGGGAAGAGCAGCGGCAGCAGAGTCATGGCCTCGGCCACCCGAAGCTGGGTGGGCCCGAAGGAAAAGCCCGCGGTGGCGAGCGTCAGTCCGGCGTAGATGGCGGCAATCAGGCCCGCCTTAGAGAGCTGTTTTGCGGTGTACCCTTTCAATGTTCCTCCTTACGGGGCCGGCGGCCCGGCGCCCGGTTGTGGTCAAAGATTGATC
>DATMXT010000265.1:0-6214 GCA_035561375.1 Terriglobales bacterium
ATATTGTAATGCATATAAACTGCCCCGGAGGTGCGGCATGGCCGAATTTAAATACGATATTGTGCAGGAGCTCGGGGTGCTGTCCGAGCGCTCCGGCTGGACCAAGGAGCTCAACCTCATCAGCTGGAACGGACGCGCCCCCAAATTTGACATACGCGACTGGTCTCCCAACCGCTCTAAAATGGGCAAGGGTGTGACGCTGACCCTCGAAGAGGTGGCGACCTTGCGCGAGCTGCTCACCGACATAAAGTAACTCCAAAGACGGGCTGTACATAAAGCGGCGTGGCAAAAGCCACGCCGCTTTTAGTCTTTAAATGGGGCTGTTTACCCCTTCATGGTGCCGGTGTCGCGGTATCGGATGTGCCAGGAAAGGGCCTTTTCAAGAACGTGCGGGGTCTGGGCGCTGCCGCATTTGTGGCAGGCCTCTTCAAAATAGCCCCGCAGCGCCTCGCGGTAGTCCGGATGCGCGCATTTCTCGATGATGACCTTAGCCCGCTCCTTGGGGGCGAGGCCCCGCAGGTCGGCAAGCCCTTGCTCGGTGACGAGAATCTGCACATCGTGCTCAGTGGAGTCGACATGCGACACCATGGGCACAACGCAGGAGATGGCGCCGCCCTTGGCGGTCGAGGGGGTCATGAAAATGGAGAGTCCGCCGTTTCGCGCAAAGTCGCCCGAGCCCCCGATGCCGTTGATGATATTGGTCCCCATGACGTGGGTGGAGTTGACGTTGCCGTAGATGTCGGCCTCGACCGCCGTGTTCATGCCGACGATGCCGAGCCTGCGGATGAGGGCGGCCGAGTTGCTGACGTCCTGCGGGCGCAGCACGATGCGGCCTTTGAAAAAGTCGAACTTCTCGTAGAAATGGGCCTCCATCTCCCCCGAGAGGGAGAGCGCCGTCGAGGAGGCCGCCGTGATGCGCCCCGACTCAATGAGCCGCAGCGCCCCGTCTTGCAGCACTTCCGTGTACATCTCCATGCCGCCCATGTCGCAGCCCTGCAGCCCCGCAAGCACGGCGTTTGCCACAGAGCCGACGCCCGACTGGATGACGATGGGCGCTTTGAGCCTTCCCGCCGCAAGCTCCTTTTGCAGCAGCCCGATGATGAGCTCGGCAATTGCGGCCGAAGCGGCGTCGGGCTCAGTGAAAGAGGGGTTGCGCTCCGGCAGCTCGTTTACGACGATGGCGGCAATTTTTTCGGGCGGACAGGGGACGGCTTTTGAGCCCACCCGCTCTCCCGCCGTGCGGATGTCGGGCTCGCCCGCCGGAATGTCGTGCAGGCCCATAATGGAGGCCGGATGGTTTAGATTGAGCTCTAAAATGACTTTGTCGGCGGCCTTGATAAAGGCGGGGGTGGCGCCGACCGAGAGGGTCGGCACAAAGGCGCCGTCCGGGAGAATTAAAGCGCAGTCGACGACAGCCATGTCCACATGCCCCAAAAGTCCCTTGAGGGCGGCGCCGGGCACATGGCCGAGGTGGATGTCGGCGTAGAGCGTTTTGCCGGCGTTGATGGCCTTGCGGGCGTCGGCGTTCGACTGGAAGGGATACCGCCTCGCCATGAGGCCGGCTCTTGTCAGGGCGCCGTCGATCTCGTCGCCGACCGAGGCGCCGCAGATGACGTTGAGCCCCGTCGCCGTGCCGAGGGTGGCGATTGCCGCCGGCACCGTTTTGGGACAGCCCACGCCCGTGAAGCCGCTGAAGGCCACCGTCATGCCGGGTTTCACGAGGGCTGCGGCCTCACTGGCCGCCATGACTTTATTTTGCAGCGCGGGCGATAAAATTCTGTCTTTACACATCTGGCCGCTCTCCTCTATTTGATGACGCCGGCCGCCTGCTGCACCGCATCCCACACCGAGGCGAAGGGCGGCGCGTAGGCGAGGTCGCAAAACGCGAGCTCCCGGGCCGTCATTTTGCGGTCGATGGCGACGGCCAGCGTGTCAATGCGCAGGGCGCACTCCTTCTCCCCCGCCATCTGCGCGCCCAGCAGTACTTTTGACGACTTGTCGTAGACGAGCTTGACCGTGAGCTTGGCGCTGCCGGGATAATACCGGGCGTGGGAGCCGGCTTCGACTGTGACGGCCCCGAAGTTCAGCCCCGCAGCCGCGGCTTCGGCCTCGGTGACGCCGGTTCTCGCCAGCTCCCTGTCAAAGCAGCGCAGCATGGCCGAGCCCAGAGCCCCCGGCAGCGGCTCGCCGCCGCCCGCAATGCGGTCGGCCAGCACCCGGCCCTGCTTGTTGGCGTTGGTGCCGAGCGGCAGATAGACCGGCTTATTTAAGACGGCGTGCCACACGGTGGCGCAGTCGCCGGCGGCGTAGACGTCCGGCAGCGAGGTCTCCATAAACTCGTTTGTGACGATGGCTCCGTTTTTCAGCATCTCGGGGGCGGACCCCGCAAAGATGCCGGTGGCGGGGCGCACGCCGACCGACAGCACGGTGAGGTCGGACGGGTAGCGGCCACGGTCGGTTGCGACAAAGTCGTCGCCGAGCTCCTCCACCCGCTCGCCGCACTTCACGTCGACGCCGCCGCGGATGAGGGCGTCCTGTGCGA
Source organism: Terriglobales bacterium (assembly GCA_035561375.1). GTDB lineage: Bacteria > Bacillota > Clostridia > Oscillospirales > Feifaniaceae > DATMXT01. The sequence continues at coordinate 2,543 of DATMXT010000265.1, forward strand.
TTTTTGAAAACTCGGGGTCAAAGCCGGGCAGCACCCGGTCCTGCGCCTCAATGACCGTAAGCTCGATGCAAAGGCGCCGGAAGGCCTCGGCCAGCTCCAGACCGATATAGCCGCCGCCGACAATGACGGCCCGCTTTGCCATTTTCGCCGCCTCCTTGATACGCTCGCCGTCCTCAAGGGTCTTGAGGGCAAAGGCCTTGTCGGCCCCCGGCAGCGGCGGCCGGATGGAGGCGGCGCCGGTCGCGACGATGAGCTTGTCATACCCCTCGGTATGGGTCTCGCCGGTTTTCAGGTTCTTCACGGTGACGGTTTTGGCGGCGGCGTCGACCGACAGCGCCTCGTGGTAAAGCCTGAGGTCGACGCCGGAATCAATGAACTCCGGCGCCTTGCGAATGCGCATTTTGTCGATGTCGTCGTTTTCGCCGCCGATATAGTACGGCAGTCCGCAGGCGCCGTAAGAGACCTCGTTTGTCTTCTCAAAGACGACGACTTCGACGTCTTTGCCTTTTCGCATCAGGCGGGCGGCGGCGGACATTCCGCCGGGGTTGCCGCCGATGATGATGATTTTCATGCAGGGTCCTCCTCAAAGACCGGAAGGTAAAAACCTTCCCCAATATCGCGCCAAATGAGCTTCACGGGCATGCCGCACCGGCACGCCCCTTCGACGTTTGAGAGCATGCGCACGCCCTCGGCAAGGTCGACGGAGGCGACGGTATAGGGGGTCTTGCCCTCAAAGTCCTTATGCATCGCCCTGTGAAAGACGACGCAGGCGTAGACCGTCCCCCGCCCGGCCGATTCGATGCGCTCAAACTCAGTCGAGTGACACTTCGGGCAGACGACACCGGCCGGATGGCGCACCGTGCCGCACTTCGCGCAGCGCTGGAAAGTCAGCTTTTTCTCTTTGCATAGCGCCCAGAAGGGCGCCGAATCGGTGTTAAGCCTTGGCAGCATATCGGTCACTCCCCTCTCTCCAAAATCATGGTCTCGTTGCTCTGGATGACCGCCCCGTTGTCGTTGACAAGGGCGAGGCCGCAGTTTGCAAGCTGCCGCTCCCCGCACCGGCCCATGAGCTGCATGACGGCTTCGGAGACCCCCGTAAGCCCCATGAAATAGGCCTCCGACAGCATGCCGCCCGAGGTGTTTAAGGCGAAGTCCCCGCCGGGTCCGATGCGGGCGGCGTCGAGAAACTCGCGGGAGGCCCCCGGCTCAAAAAAGCCGTAGTCCCGCAAGGTGGCCTCGACCGTGTAGGTGAAGCAGTCGTAAATGTAGCAGGCATCGATGTCGGAGGGCCCCACGCCGGCCATCTCAAAGGCCTTGCGCCCCGCGACGCAGGCGGCCGAGTTCGGGTCTTTGTGCATCAGCTTATACGGGGCGTCCGGCACGTTTGCCTGTCCGAAGCCCCGGACGGTGACAAGTGGGTGCTTACGGAGAGCCCTGGCCTTGTCGGCCGTCGTCAGCACAATTGCCCTGCCGCCGTCCGAGACCGGCGTCGCGTCGAGGTTGCGAAAGGGCTCGACGAGGTAGGGCGTTTCGAGATACTCCTCCTTGCTCAGGGGTTTGCCGTACATGGAGGCGACCGGGTTGAGGCAAGCCCACCGGCGGTGGGCGACCGCGAGCTCACCCCAGACATCGGGGCCGGTGCCGTCCTCATACATGGCGCGACGGGCCAGCATGGCGTATTTGGCCAGGGTGCTGATGTCGCCAAAGGCGGCCAGCTCGTCTGTGGGGGCGTCGCCCTCGAGCTCCTTGGAGAAAGAGCGGCGGGAGGAGCGGGCATTGTCGCCGTAGGAGACGACGATGTACTTGCAGACCCCGAGCTCAAGGAGCCCCAGTGCGTGGGTCAGCCAGGAGCGGGTGCAGTAAAACTCCTCGCTCAGGGCCGCGGGGCGCAGCCCCAGCTGCTCGGCCGCCGTGAAGGCGTTGAAGTAGGTGTCGCCCTCCAGCACGTCGAAAAAGCGGTAGAGGAAGAGCCCGTCGACGTCGTGCGGGGCGAGCCCCGCGTCGGCGATGGCGGCGGCCGCCGCCTCGACGTGGAAGCTGAGAGCTGACCGGCCGGGCACTTTGCCCTGCTTCGTATATCCTACGCCGCAGATTGCAAATTTGTTTTTGTACGCCACATGGACCTCCTTATGCAACAGTGTCACGGCGGGAGCCGGCCGCCTCTCCCTGCACGGGAGGGGCGCACGGAGCATCCCGCCGTGAACCATACTATGCTTTTTCGAGCATTGCGATACCGGTTTTAATGCGGCCGGTCGTCTCGTCTTTTCCGAGCAGGTCGGCAAGCTCAATGCCGCCGCCCGGCGTGAAGGCCTTGCCCGAGAGGGCCGTGCGCAGCGGCCAGAGCACCTGCCCGTTTTTGAGCCCCATTTTTTCAACGAGGGCGAAGACGGTGGCGTGGATGTTTTCGGCCGTCCAGTCGGTCACCCCCTCGAGGGCGGGCAGCAGCTCCTTCAAGGCTGTGAGCGAGACGGCCCTGTCGGTCTTCATCTTCTTGTGGACGAAAAGCTCGGCGTCGTAGTCCGGCAGCGTGTCGACAAAGTCGAGCTGCTCGGGGATGTCGGTCAGCTTCAGGCAGCGGGGCTGCACGAGGGCCGCGAGCTTGCCGACGTCGCCGTTTTTGACGGCCTTTTCGATATGGGGCCTGGCGAGGGCGGCAAACTCGGCGGGCGCAAGGCGGCGAATGTATTCGCCGTTGAGCCACTCGAGCTTTTGCTTGTCGAAAATGGAGGGGGACTTGGAGATGCCCCCGATGTCAAAGGCCTCGATCATCTCGGGCAGCGTGAAGACTTCCTGCTCGCCGCCGGGGCTCCAGCCGAGAAGCGCAATATAGTTGAGCACGGCCTCCTTTAAGAAGCCCTGCGCGATCAAATCCTCATACGACGCGTCGCCGTTGCGCTTGGAGAGCTTGGCGTGCTGGTCTTTCATGACCGGCGGGCAGTGGACATAGATGGGCACCGGCCAGCCGAAGGCCTCGTATAATAAATTATACTTGGGGGCCGACGAGAGGTACTCGGTGCCGCGGACGACGTGGGAGATCTCCATGAGGTGGTCGTCGACGACGTTTGCGAAGTTGTAGGTGGGCAGCCCGTCCGACTTTAAGAGCACGTTGTCGTCGAGCGACTCGTTGGGGGTGCGCACGGTGCCGAAGACCGCGTCCTCAAAGGTCGTCGTCCCCTCCGGGATTTTCTGCCGGATGACGTAGGGGACGCCGGCCGCGAGCTTTTCGGCGACCTCTTCTTTTGTGAGGTTGCGGCAGTGCCCGTCGTACTTGGTGGGCTGTCCCGAGACCTCCTGCACCAGGCGGACCTCCTCGAGGCGCTCCTTGTCGCAAAAGCAGTAGTAGGCGGCGCCCTTTTCGACGAGTTCAAGGGCGTATTTCATATAGATGTCCCGCCGCTCGCTCTGGACGTAAGGCGCGTACGGCCCGCCGACGTCGGGGCCCTCGTCGTGGGTCAGCCCCGTCTCGGCCAGCGTGCGGTAAATGAGTTCGACGGCCCCTTCCTTTTGCCGTTCCTGGTCGGTGTCCTCAATGCGCAGAATAAACGTCCCCCCCGCCTTGCGGGCGATGAGATAGGCGTACAGCGCCGTGCGCAGGTTGCCGACGTGCATATACCCCGTAGGGCTTGGGGCAAACCGGGTTCTCACTTTACTCATTGACTACACTCCTTGACG
>DATMXT010000266.1:0-5920 GCA_035561375.1 Terriglobales bacterium
CGTACAAATAAAACCCGGCAGCGGACATAGTCCGCTGCCGGGTTCATTTTTGCGTTCCTATTTACCCCAGCTTCGCCTTGACCTTACACGTCCATTTCGCTAACCCCGATATCGTCATGCGCTTCATGCCGCGGACATAGGTGTCGAGGCGGTCGCCGATGGGGGCCTTCCACTTTTCGGGGATGGCCCCCTCGCCCACCATAATGGCGACGGCGTTCATGAGCTGGGCGGCGTTGCAGTCGACGTCCTGACCGCACATGCCGATGATGTACATGGTCTCCTCGAAGTCGGCGCCGCCGTACCAGAGGGCGACGATTTGGGCCGCGACGTTGGGGTAGGCGTGAATCCAGTTGTACTCCTTGAAGCGCTCCTCGCAGAGCGCCCAGGCGGCGCGCCACTCGGTGTTATTCTCGCAGGCCTCCATGGCGAATTTGACGGCGGCGAAGTACTCGCTGTCCTGCGGAATGCAGTCCATCGTACGCTCTAAGAGGATGCGAGGGTCGGCCTCGACGTAGGAGAGGGCGACAAGCACCGCGTTGTAGACTTCGCCCAAAATGCCGTTGTTGTGGTGGGAGATGCAGCCGTCCTCCCAGGCGAGTTTTGCGGCCTTTGCCGCGTCGCCGGGGTGGAGCATGCCGCAGACGGCGCCCCGCATCTGGGCGCCAATCCACTCGCGGTAGGGGTTGCCAAAATACCCGCTCTCGGGCGGTGTGATGCCGCGGGCGATGTTCTTCAGGGCGACGTCCTCGGCCGACCAGCCGGAGGGGATGAGGGCGTTCCACATGCGGGCGATATCGGCAGACGTGGCGGACGGGTTAACATCGAGTGTCCGCAGGAGGGCGAGCTCGTAGGTGATGTCGTCATTATAGGTGTTGGGCTTGCGGGGATAGTCCCGCACTTCGCCCAGCGTTTCAAAAATCGCGTCGGTCGTGTAGCCCTCCATCGCGGTGCCGAAAGCGCCGCCGATGATTTGGCCAAGCCAGCCGGCGTATGTGCGGGCCTCGTAGTTTTCTACGGGCTCGGGCCGGGGCAGCCAGACGGCCGACTCGTACTGCTCGAAGCTCTCGTAGACCGTGTAGTCCCAGTAGGGAGAGTCAACTTTTTTGGCGTCCCGGCAGGCTGCCCACACGTCGTAGGTGACAAGGGCGAGCTCGACCGTGTCGCCAGACTCGAGCGCTCTGAGACCGCGCTCGATGAGGGCGGCCGCGTTTTCGACCTCGCGGCCCATGTTTTCGACCGACTGGATGGCACCGATGATGACCCGCTCCTTCGCGTAGGAGCCGGGGACGCTGGAGTCCCATACGAGGCGGTTCATGGCGTCCTGCCCCGTCTCAATGGCCTCCATCGCGCCCTGCCAGCACTTTTCGTTGTCGGGGTCGGGATTTAACAGGGGGCGCTGCCCCGCCATGTAAGTATGCTCCTCTTGCCAGGCTTTCATCTCGTCTCCTCCTCAGTGACTTGTGGTGAGGTACTGCGCGACCTCGGCCGGAGTTTTGGCCAGCAGCAGCGGCTTGTAGGCCGACAGCTCCTCATAGGAGCCAAAGCCCCAGAGCGCCGCAATGCGGCCGATGCCGCAGGTTTCGGCCCCCTCCATGTCGTGCAGACGGTCGCCGACGATGACGGTCTTTTGCCGGTCGGGGTTTGGGATGCGAGAGAGCGCAAGTTCAATGACTTCGGACTTTGTTTGCAGCGTGCCGTCGAGCCGGGCGCCGGCCACGATGTCGAAATATTGGAGCAGGCCGAATTTCTCCAAAATCATCTTGGCGTACTTTTCGGGCTTGGAGGTGGAGAGGGCGACGGTGAGGCCCGCCCCCTTGACGGCGGCCAGCATCTGGGGCACCCCGTCGTAGACCGTGCTCTCATAGAGGCCGAGCTTGGCGTACCGCTCGCGGTAAACTTCGACGCCTTTGGCCGAATTTCCGGGGCCGATGTACTCGTCAAAGCACTCCGTTAAGGGCGGGCCGATGAACCGGTAGAGCTCCGCCCTGTCCGGATGGCAGTTAAATTTATCCAACGCGTATAACAGTGTGTTGAGTATACCCTCGGCAGAATCGGTGAGCGTCCCGTCGAGGTCGAAGAGAACCGTATCAAAATGCAATGTGGTTTACCTCTTACTTTCCGTCAGTGTGATGTTGATGTCGTACTCCTTGCCGGCGCGGTCTATGGTCAGGGTGACGACGTCTCCGGTCTTGAACCGGTCTTTGATTTCGTTGAGCTCGGCCATGCTCGAAATGCGGGTGCCGTTGATGGCGACGACGATGTCGCCGGCCTGAATGCCCTTGCCGACGGCGTCGGTCCCCTCGGTGACCCCGTGGATGTAGACCCCTTGCGGCCGGTGGAAGAACTCGGAATAGTAGGGCGTGACGTCCTCGCCCACGATGCCGATGACCGGCCGGCCGGGGACGTAGCCCAGCTTGATGAGCGAGTCGACGATGGGCTTTGCGCTGTCGATGGGAATGGCAAAGCCGAGTCCCTCGTAGCTGGTGCCGGTGTAGCCCTCGCTGACGATTTTGGCCGAGTTGATGCCGATGATCTGCCCGTAGCCGTTGACAAGGGCGCCGCCCGAGTTGCCGGGGTTGATGGCGGCGTCGGTCTGAATTAAGACCATGGTGCGGTCTTCAAAGGTGATTTTTCGGTCGAGGGCCGAGATGATGCCGGCCGTGACCGAGCCGAAGAGCTCCATGCCCAGCGGGTTGCCGATGGCGACTGCGAGCTCGCCGACTACGAGGTCGGAGGAGGCGCCGAATTCGGCGGCGGGAAAGTTTTCGGCCGCGTCAATTTTAAGCACGGCGAGGTCGGTTTTGCGGTCGGCCCCGACCACCCGCGCCTCATACCGGGTTTCGTCGGCCGTCACGACCGTGACGGCGCCTTTGTTTTCAATGACGTGGGCGTTGGTGATGATGTAGCCGGTCTCCGACATGATGACGCCGGAGCCCGAAAGTACCGACTCCTGCGACTCGGCCAGGACGCCGACGACCGAGGGGCGCACTTTGTCCGCAATTTCGGGAATGCCCATTCCGGAAGCCTGTTCGCCGTAAATGGGGTTGTCGGGCCGGTCCGCGATGGTCAGCTCCGGGCCGTCCGGGTCGCCTTTGGGCTCGTTTTGCTCAATTTCGGGCGCCGGCACCTGCCCCTCGGGAAGAGCCGGCAGCCAAGGCAGACCCCCGCCCGAATAGAGGGAGTAGATGCCGATACCGGAGAGCACGAGCAGCGTGCAGGCGACAATCGCGGCCATGATGAGCAAAAACACGCGAAATCCGCGGTTGCGCTTTGGCGGGCCCTTATAGGCGCCGTAGTCCGAAGAGGCGTACCACCCTTCCGGACGCTCGTAGGAACTGTTTTGCTCGTCAGACATGTTCATCCTCCCTCTCCCTGTCCTTCGGGGTCTTGCCCGGGGCCTCTTTGCCGCGGCCGTCCTTGCCCCTGCCCTCCCGCGGCTCCTTCTCCTTGCCTTCCTTGTCTTTTTTAATGTCGGAAATCAAGTTCTTGCGGGGAGGCTGGGCCAGCGGCAGCGTGAAAATGAAGGCGGCGAATTTCCCGGGCTCCGACTCGGCTGTTATTGTGCCGCCGTGCCGGTCGATTATACTTTTTGCGATGTAGAGCCCCAGCCCCGAGCCGCGCCGGTCGAGGCTGCGCGACTGGTCGGACTTGTAAAAGCGGTAGAAGAGCTTGGGCAGCTCGTCTTTCGGGATGCCAAGGCCGGTGTTTTTAATCATGCAGAGCGCCATTTTGTCCCGCTTTTCTATCGTGATGGCGATTTCGCCGCCCTGCGGCGTGAACTTGATGGCGTTGTCGATGATGTTGTAAATGACCCGGTAAATGGCGTCGGGGTCGCCTCTGGCCGTGATTTCGTCGCAGTCGAGCGCGAGGTCGAGCGAGAGCCCCTGTTCGCCGATGACTTTCTCAAAGGAGATCAGCACCTGCCTGATGGTCTCGCAGAGGTCGAAGGGGCCGGTTTTGAACTCGACCTCGTCCGACTCGAGCTTGGCGAGGTCGAGGAGCGTCGTGACCAGCCGCGAGAGCCGCCGCACCTCGTCCGAGACGAGGTGGAGGTATTTCGAGGCCTCCTCGGGCGGGACGGTGCCGTCTAAAATCCCGTCAATAAACCCGGAGATGATGGTCATCGGAGTTTTGAGGTCGTGCGAGACGTTGGCGATGAAGCTGCGCCGCATCTCCTCGGTGCGGGCCAGCGATTCGGCCATGTTGTTGAAGGCGACGGCGAGCTCCGCCACCTCATCGTCCCCCGTCGCCGCGACCCGCACGTCGAAGTCGCCCTGCCCAAACCGGCGGGCGGCCGCCGACATGGAGCGCAGCGGCGTTGACATGCGCCGCACCATGACGTAGACGACGGCGAGCGTCAGGGACATGACGGCGTAGACCGACAGCGAGAAGACCCGTGTGAGCTTGTCGACAAGCTGCGAGGCGGACTCCGGCCGGGCGGCTAAAAAGACGCAGCCGACCGTCTCGCCGGAGGAATCGAGGATGGGCCGGCCGAGCACCAGCCGCCGGTCGTCCGTGACGCCGGGCAGGAGGCCCGCCCCGTCATACCCGGCCGTGAGGGCTTGCTCTAAGATGGGCGGGGGGATGACGGCGCCCCGCTCCACGGCAAAGTCGGAGGAGGAGAAGAGGATTTCGCCCTTCACGGAGGCGATGAGCACCGTGCTGTCAATGCCGCCTGCGAGCAGGTCGATATAGCTCTGGGCGTCCTCCATGTCCTCGTCCGGCTCAAAAAGGCGCGCCGCGGTGCCCGCAAGCATCTCAATGTTGCGGGAGAGCCGCTCGCGCTGGTCGTTTTGCGCGTACCGGTTGGTCGTATAGAAAAACGTGCCGGCCATCGTCAGGTAGATGAAGACGATTATGACGAAGGTTTCGGCAATGTATTTCGTTGTTATGCGTGAACCCACAGCATCACCGCCAGATTATGGGCGGGCCGGTCCATCCCCGGATCAGCCCAGCACCTCGAATTTGTACCCGACGCCCCAGACGGTTTTTAAATCCCACTTGTCCGACACGCCGTCGAGCTTTTCGCGCAGCCGCTTGATGTGCACGTCGATGGTGCGGGAGTCGCCGAAATAGTCGAAGCCCCAGACCTCGTCGAGCAGCTGGTTGCGGGTGTAGACCTTGCCCGGGTTTGCGGCCAAGTGATAGAGCAGCTCCAGCTCCTTGGGCGGCGTGTCGACGATTTTCCCGTTTATTTTAAGCTCGTAGTTTGTCAGGTTGACGACGAGCTTGTCATAGGAGACCTCTTTGATGTCGCTCTTTGCGCCCGACTGGACCGTGACGCGGCGCATGACCGCCTTGATTCGGGCGACGACCTCCTTGGTGTCGAAGGGCTTGACAATGTAGTCGTCGGCCCCGAGCTCAAGTCCCAGCACCTTGTCAAAGGTCTCGCCCTTGGCCGTGATCATGATGATGGGCACCTGCGAGGTCTTGCGCAGCTCACGGCAGACCTGCCAGCCGTCCTTGCCCGGCATCATGATGTCGAGCAGCACGAGGTCCGGGCGTTCCCGCTCAAAGACCACGAGCGCCTCGTCGCCGCTCGTGGCGAGGCAGACCGCATAGCCCTCCTTGACAAGATAGAGCCTGAGCAGTTCGCAGATGTTCTTGTCGTCGTCGCAGACCAAAATCTTCAAATTGTCCACAGCGCGCCTCCTTAACTTGGTTGATATCTCATTTTATCATCAGTCAATACGCATTACAAGTGCCTTTGATATTTAAGTATATTATCAAAAATGCTTTGTTAAATGTGTGTAAAATCAATATATTGTGGTTATGTTTAATGTGCACAAGTCAAATCTTTTAAGATTGTGCAATTTTTGTCTATTTCACGTGTTGACAACAAACGGCATTGTGCTATACTGTAGATGCAAGAGAAGATAAGAATTAAGTTGGATTCCGATAACCTCGGACTATATTAACT
>DATMXT010000267.1:0-3020 GCA_035561375.1 Terriglobales bacterium
TTGATGGACAGGGCCCCATAGACGCGCAGCGGTGGCCGGTCCACCGCCCGGCCCCGGGGTTCAACAGCCAGCGCCCCATCACCGAGCTCTTTGAGACCGGCATCAAAGTCATCGACCTCCTGGCCCCCTATCCGGTGGGCGGAAAAATCGGACTTTTCGGCGGCGCCGGCGTCGGCAAGACCATCCTCATCATGGAGCTCATTCACAACGTCGTCACCAAACACGGCGGCTACTCGGTTTTCACCGGCGTCGGCGAGCGCAGCCGCGAAGGCGTTGAGCTCATCAACGACATGCGCGAGTCCGGCGTCATCAAAAACACGGCCCTGGCCTTCGGCCAGATGAACGAGCCGCCGGGCTCCCGCATGCGGGTGACTTTGGCGGGGCTCACGATGGCCGAGTACCTGCGCGACGAGATGGGGCAAAACGTCCTGCTCTTCATCGACAACATTTTCCGCTATGTGCAGGCCGGCAACGAGGTCTCGGCCCTGCTCGGGCGCATGCCCTCGGCCGTCGGATACCAGCCGACGCTGGCCACTGAGCTCGGCGAGCTGCAGGAGCGCATCGCCAGCACGACCCGCGGCTCCATCACCTCGGTGCAGGCCGTCTACGTCCCGGCGGACGATTTGACCGACCCCGCGCCCGCCGCCATTTTCTCGCACCTCGACGCCACGACCGTCCTGTCCCGCTCCATTGCCGAAATCGGCATCTATCCGGCCGTCAACCCGCTCGACTCGACCTCGAGAATTCTCGAGCCCGGCGTCGTCGGCGAGAGGCACTACAAAGTGGCCCGCCGGGTGCAGGAGATTTTGCAGCGGTACCACGAGCTGCAGGACATCATCGCAATTCTCGGCATGGACGAGCTGGCCGAAGAGGATAAACTGACGGTCTACCGCGCCCGCAAAATCCAGAACTTCCTCTCCCAGCCGTTTTTCGTCGCCGAAGTCTTCACCGGACAGCAGGGCCGCTACGTCACCCTGCAGGAGACGGTGGACAATTTCGAGGCCATTGCGGGGGGAGAGACCGACGACGTGCCCGAAGTGGCGTTTTTAATGGCGGGCAACCTCGACGAGGTGCGCAAAAAGGCGGAGGAGATGAAAAATGGCTAACTCCTTTCCGCTGAGCGTGCTGACGCCGGAGCGGGAATTCTACAATGACCGCGTGGAGAGCCTTGTCGTCGAGTCGATTGACGGGGAGCTGTGCATTCTGGCCGGCCACATTCCGCTCGTGACGGCGCTTGGCATCGGCACCCTGAAAATCAAAAAGGGTGACGAGACCAGGGAGGCCTTTCACTCCGAAGGGTTTATGGAAGTGCGCCCGGAGGGGACCGTCGTGCTGCTGCAGGCCTGCGAATGGCCCGAGGAGATCGACGTGCACCGGGCCGAGGAGGCAAAACGCCGGGCCGAGGCCCGGATTGAGCAGCAAAAAAACGCCGAGTCCATCGCCCGCGGCAAAGCCGCCCTCTCCAGAGCCCTGACCCGAATTAAAGTCAAGTCAATGGAAGAGAAGTACAGCTCAACCCGGTTTGGAAAATAGCCGCGGATATTAAAAAAGAACAGCGGCAACGCTGTTCCTTTTTCTATCTATGGGGGAAATGCCACAAATCACTTGCCTTTACAGCTCGATGTGTTGAGGGGGCTCCTCCTCCCGCATCAAAACGCCGTCTTTCGACAGGCCGAGCTTTTTGATGATGGCGTCCTGATTTGCAATCAGTTTGTCAATTTTCTGATGCAGGTCCTCAATGATGATTTCGGTTTTCAAATTGGTCTTATAGTCGTTTAAGGAGCGCCGCCGGTCCTTTTCCTCCTGCCGGTTTTGGCTCATCATGATGACGGGGGCCTGAATGGCGGCGACACAGGACAAAATCAGATTGAGCAAAATAAAGGGGTACGGGTCGACCGCCCTTGACAGCATGAGGGCGTTGAGGATAATCCATAAGATCATGCAGCCCGTAAAAAAGATGATAAAAGTCCAGCTGCCCACAAACTTTGCGATGCCGTCGGCCATTTTCGCGCCGGTCGACATAGCGGTCTTATTTTGCGCGCTGGTGTTTTCGGACAGCTTTCTGTCGAGCAGCAGATGGATAATCTCCTCGTCCGCGAGCGCCTTTTCCTCCTCGTTGTCAATGATCAGGCGGACGAGGTCATGTCTTTTCTCGTCGGTGTTCATGCGCATTCCCTCCCGGTTATCTTTTTACTGCCGTCTCTTTCACACTGGGGCATGCGCAGTGCTTCAGAGAACTCTCAGCCGGTGCACTGAGGATAGTATACCACAAGCGCGGGGCGTTTTACCAAACAGGGAAATGCGGCGGACTTCGCCGGCATTTGTCACCAGACATTGATATGCGTAATGTGAAGCGGGCGTAAGCGCTTATATGCGTAGCTGCTCAGAGGGCGGTTGTCGGAGTCGTAAGTGTGGGCGGCAATCAGGATATTGTCTGGCGCAGGCGGCTCTCCCACCGATACGACAATGGGGGAGTGCTCGAAAATATTGCCGTCAAACGAAATCTGAACGACGTCGCCAATCTCGATTTGGGACAGGTCTGTCTCCACCGCAACCGGCCCCACCGAACGATTTTTTACAAGAAAACGGTAAAGATATTCCACGCCCGACCAGGCCGGCGCGCGGCTGTTCAAACTGTAGTAATACCACCCGAAAGTGGGCGTTGGGTTCATGACGCCGGCCCCGGCGTAAATGCACTGGGAGGTGAAGTTGGTGCAGTCGCCCCCCATCCCGTCGAAGTTGGCGTACCGGGGATTGCGCCCGAAGGCCCACTGGTGGGCGTACGCCACGGCCTTCGCGCGGTCATACGGTTTTTGGTTCAAGGGTGCCCCTCCTTTTTGAAAACTGGACTTTGAAAGCTGCCCCATTATATTCACGGCACGCCGCTTTTGGGCCCATGAAAAAACCGCCGCTCCGTTTGGAGCCGCGGCCAGAGCGGCGAAAAACCTGCGGGTTTTCCGCCAAGTGAGCGGTGCCCTTACCGTGCGAAGTGAATTCGCGCCCGCGGGCGGCATATGATT
>DATMXT010000268.1:0-5749 GCA_035561375.1 Terriglobales bacterium
CTGCGAGTGGGTCGCGGCAAGGGTATAAATGCGGTCTTTTTGATAAAATCAGGGTCCTCCCCTTTGTGGGAGGACTCTTTTTGTGCGCATCCTTGACAGAATTCGCCCGTTATCGCGGTTTTTCCGGGTGTATTATAGCTATTATATCTAAATTTTCGCCACTTTCTTTGTGTCTCGTCATCTAAAATGATGAGAACATCACAAAAACTTATTGGATTTGTCCGGAAGTTCAGGTATAATGAAACAAAGGTCAGTTGTGACCAAATTATGTTACAGGAGGTACATACATGCGTAAGTCTCTTGCACTCCTTGTGGCGCTTTGCCTCATGCTCGGCATGTTCGCGGGCTGCACCACGTCGACCGGCGGCGGCGCCGCATACAAGGCCGGCGAGTACACGGCCTCCGCCAAAGGCATGGGCGGCGACGTCACCCTGAAAGGGGTCTTCTCCGACAACGCCATCGACGCCATTGAGGTCGTCTCGCAAAACGAGACTCCCGGAGTCAGCGACCCGGCTTTTAAGCTGATTGACCTCATTGTGGCCAACCAGTCCCTCGGCGTGGACACCGTCGCGGGCTGCACCATCTCCTCGACCGCCATCATCACGGCGGTGACCGACCTCGTGACCCAGGCCGGCGGCGACGTCGAGGCCCTCAAGAAGGTGCCGATTGACAAGACCGCGACGGGCGCCAGCTATGAGGCCGACATCGTCGTCCTCGGCGCCGGCGGCGCCGGCATGGCGGCGGCTGTGACCGCAAGCGAACTCGGCAAAAAGGTCGTCGTCATTGAGGCCTCCTCCGCCATGGGCGGCAACACCATCATGTCGGGCGGCGCCCTCAACGCCAGCAACGACGACTATGTCCCCGAGACCAAAATGTCTTCGGCCTACGCCGCCACCATTGACGCGGTGCTGGCCGAGGCGCCCAAGAACGACGACCACGCGGCGCTGCTCGCGGCGGTCAAGGCCGAGTACGAGGCCTATAAGGCCTCCGGAAGCGACGCCGTCTTCGACTCGGTCAACTGGCACATTCTCCAGACCTGGCGCGGCGGCGACTACGAGGGCGACCTCGCGCTTGTGAAAATCCTCTGCACCAACATTTGGGACGGCGTGGAGTGGCTGGGAGGCATGGGCATGGAGTACCTGCCCGGCGAGTTCACCGTGACGGGCGGGCTCTGGCCCCGCGCCCACAAGCCGGCCGAGCCCGTCGGCACCGGTTTCTTCAAGACCTACGGCGCCTATGTCGACGCCCACGACAACATCACAATGGTCTACAACACGAGGGCCACCGACCTCATTGTCGAGGACGGCAAAGTGGTCGGCGCCACCTGCGAGGGCCCTGAGGGCTCGGTTGTCACCGCGAAGGGCGCTGCCGTGGTGCTTGCCACCGGCGGATTCTCCCGCAATGTCGAAATGCGCCAGAAGTACAACGCCGAAGTCGGCAAGTGGCCGAGCCTTGACGCCGCGGTGCTCTCGACCAACGCCGTCACCAATGACGGCCACGGCATCGAAATGGCGCAAGCCCTCGGCGCGGCCCTGACCCAGATGGGCAACATTCAGCTGCTGCCGCTGGGCGACCCGGTGACCGGCGCCCTGGCCGGCAACATTGAGCACGACGTCGAGACCCGCATTTTCGTCAACAAGGAGGGCGAGCGCTTTGTCAACGAGGGCGGACGCCGCGACGACATGACGCTGGGCCTCATCGACCAGCCCGACAAGACCATGTTCATCGTCATGGACAGCGACACCTACCCGACCGGCGACGAGGTCAACAACTTCGGCGAGACCGTAAGTCAGCTGGTCGAGGCCGGCCGCGCCTACAAGGCCGACACCGTCGCCGAGCTGGCCGGAAAGATGGGCGTGCCGGCCGACGCGCTTCAGGCCGCCCTTGACGACTTCAACAGCTATTGCGCGGGCGGCGCAAACGCCGGAAAGGCCGACGCTTTCGGCCGCACCCTCTTCTCCACCCCGATTGACACCGCGCCCTTCTACGCCGCGGCCCGCGTGCCCACCGTGCACCACACGATGGGCGGCGTCGTCATCGACGCCGAGTGCCACGTGCTGACCGAGGCAGGCGCCCCCATTCCGGGTCTCTACGCCGCGGGCGAAGTGACCGGCGGAATCCACGGCGCCAACCGCCTTGGCGGAAACGCGCTCGCCGACACCGTCGTCTTCGGACGCATTGCCGGAGCCAGTGCCGCCGGGGGCAAGTAAATTCATAGCTTCCATAAAAGGCGCCCCCGTACGGGGGCGCCTTTTATGGAGCCGCGTCTTGTTGACAGGGCCGGCAGGCTTGTCCGCTAACTCAGCGTGAGCTTGTCCTTCTGTGTCATGGGCCTATGAGTTGGCGACTCAATATGAATGTCATAATGCGCTTTGTTCGAGATATTCCAATAGGAAACCCCGCCGGCCGTTGTCGACAAAAGCTCGATGCCATAGTATTCATAGCAATACTCGACAAGTCCGTCGCACCGCATCTCGTACACATATTGTGGTTCAATTTTAGCGGTTGGAATGCTCGTGGCGGGTGTTGTCAGCGTCATCTGACAGGTGGCGACATAGTATATACTGTAGTCATAGTAAAGATCATACGCGAGGTCGGCAATATCTGCATACTTGGAAGCTCCATAGCCCGGTTTATAGAACTCGCCATAATATGTGCACTGTCCGGGAGCTTGAAACGTGGTGGCGTTTACCCAAGTGAGAGTGCCGGTTCCCGGGTGATGCGTATAAAATACCGGCCTTCCATCTGTGGTCACCATGTCGACAATTCCGGCGTGCCCGGAATACTGCCCTCCGATGAAGGCTTTGTCCCGGTATGCGGCATAGCCTCTCAGGGCCGCCTGGGACGAGAGTGTCAGTGAAATCGCCAGTACCGTCATCGTGAGCATATAGGCCACTCTTTTGAAAGTCTTTTTAGTCCTCACTCCAGTCGCCCTCCTTTGTCGCAAGATCCGGCCTTGGCAAATACGCGTGCTCTTTTTCAATCAGGTCGAGCAGCTCCTCCACGCGCGCTGCCTGATACGCCTCAAGGTCGTGCCCCTTCAGCGTTTGCAGGGTGTCCTTGTAGTATAAATACGGGGAGCGTTCAACGATGTCTAAGAGGAAGTCCAGGAATTCCCCATCGGAGACGAGCAGCAGGTCATCGACTTCGGGATAAATATACCCCTTAATTACCCATATTGCAAATGACATATCCGGGACTTTCTCCGGTACTGAATAGATGTACTGGATAAATCCGGGGTAATGGCTCTCCCCCATGATTTTTCCCACAAACGAGAGCATGCTGTCGGAAAAGTGTCCGGCATGGTACAGAGAACCGGCGTCGGTTGAAATGATACTGCGGGGGTCGCGCTCCATATAGGCCTTGAGCACCTCAAAGGCGACTTGAGGCGCGTCGCTGTAGAGCTCCGGCTCCATGCCCACCATCACGAGCATGGAGGAGAGCACGCCGCGCAGTGTCTGGTCGTCAAGCTGTTCGAAATTCCGGGCAAGCGCATAGCGCTCCGGCTTCATTGCTTTTGGCTCGAGGCGCACCATCTGCTCAAGCGCCAGCCGCTTGGAAGTTGGAAGAATCCCGTCGGATTCGACGATGCCTCGCAGGATGTCCATACCTCCGGCTCCGTTCAGATACCGTAGCACCTTGTTCGTCAGCTCATCGTCGTCTGCGACGGCGTCACTCTCCAGCAGCTTGACGAGCTGGTCCTTATACGCCTCATCGAGTTGCTTGACTCCGTTTTCATCCGTCGTCGTATGAAGCACAAGCGTGAGCTCCAACATGAACGTCTTGAATATGCGGGGATATTGCGCTTCAGAATAGAGGTCGTAGAGGTTCTCAGGGGTCACATTGGGCGCGATCCGCTCCATGGCCGACGGGACAAAGAGCGCCATCGCGGTGGCGTTTTCAGTCTCCTCAAGGTATATGGCGCCCTCCAAAATCGTGGAGAGCAGCACCTCGTCGCTCGATTTGGCGAGGGCCGAGTCCAGCGTTTCGGACTGGTCTGTTTCAAGCGTCTTTTGCAGCAGCTCGAGGTTCTTTTTCGTCTTTGCCTGCGCGGCATTCGGTAAAATGATTCCGCCGTACGCAAAGGCCAGCAGCCCAAGCGCCATCACAAACACAATGATAATTGACGTCTTCTTTGATGTCTTGTTCAAAGCCTTTCGCCTCCATATTCTCCATATTATAGTTTATGGCGTAAAATGGCCCAACGGAAGCACCTCCAAAGGCTGGAAATTGTCATATCTGACCACAGCATACTCTGCTGAGTGATACAGATTTGTCGCTTCCAGTCGAAAAAACTCACAAAATAACCGTATCGTTTTGGGCAGTGTCAAGCTCTCATGTACAGCGTGGATACGCCGTCCCGACCTTTCCGCCTTTGGAGGGGCGATTTCCAGGAGATCGTCGCACACGCGGCGATCTCTTTCTTGTCTTCGAGCCAGTTAAAAACATGTTAAATGTTTGAATAATTTCAAGTTAAATATTGATTGACGTCATAGCGAATGGTATAATGCCTGAAATAAGATTTGGACAAAAAAAATATACATTTGAGGGGCTCGTTTAAATAGGGGGGACAACCATGACTGAAACCATGTTTCAAGGTCTGCTCGGGCGGCTGCCGATCGGGTACTGTGCGTTTGACGTGATTGAGGACGTCAAGGGGGGCCCGGCAGAGCTGCGATTTGCCGAGGCAAACGCCGCCTTTGAACAGATGACAGGTCCGTCCTTTGCCGGCCTCTCCGAAAAGCCGGTACTGGCCCACTTTCGCACAGCGGGGCAGGACGGGTTTGACTGGGCCGGTTTTTTTGAGAAAGCGTTGGCGTCGGCCGATAGAGACAGCCTCATCCGCTATGCCGAAATACGGGAGCGGCAGTATAAGCTCACGGGGTTTTTCCCGGAGCAAAACACCTTTGCCGTCCTCCTTTGGGACCTGACCGAGGATTTGGCGAGTGAGCGCACCCTGCGGCGGCAAAAGCAGGAGCTTGAGGCGGTTTTGGCGGAGCTTGAGGTCATTTTCAACAGCGCGCAGGACGCCATTTTTTTAATGGCCTATGACGGCGAGAAGTTTTCTTACATCCGCAACAACCGCCGCCATCAGGAGCTGACCGGCTATACGTCCGAGGAGATGTACGGCAAGACGCCCTATGAACTGCTCGGGGAGGAGACCGGGGCCATCGTCGAGAAAAGCTACCTGCGCTGCATAGCGCTCGGGGAGAGCATCACTTTCGAGGAGACCCTGACCATGCGCAGAGGCACAAGAGATTGGCTGACAAATCTCTCGCCGGTGCCCTCAACCGGAGCGCTGCGCTATGTGGTGGGCTGCCGCACCGACATCACCGAGGTGAAAAAGCTGCGCATGGAGCAGGAAAACCACTTAAAAGACCTGCAGGCCATGTTTTCTGAGCACTCGGCAACCATGCTGCTCATCGACCCCGGGACCGGGCGGCTCATCGAAGCCAACCCCGCCGCCTGTGACTATTACGGGTACAGCCGCGACGAACTGCTCGAGCTCACGATACAGGACATCAACATGCTGCCGGAGGAGGAGGTGCTGCGCAGGCGCATGATGGCCAGCGCCGGCAGGCAGGTGTATTTTCTCTTTCCGCACCGTCTCAAGAGCGGTGAGATTCGGCTGGTGGACGTCTATTCGAGCCCCATCAGCTACGGGGGGCGCCGCGTCCTCTTCTCCATCATTTTCGACGTGACCGACCGCGAGGATTACCGCGAGGCCATGAACCGCGAGCGGGAGCTG
>DATMXT010000269.1:0-2217 GCA_035561375.1 Terriglobales bacterium
CGCATTTTCTCGGCTAATCGGAGGGCCGAGAAAATCAGGCTATCGAAAAATGACTTTTCCGATAGCCCGAGACGGCGGCTGCGGCCGCCGTCTTTTCTTCCTATAATATGACCGTGCGGGTGGCGACGGAGGCGACAAAGGCGGCGTCGTGCTCGACGAAGAGCATGGTCGGCTCGTATTCCTTTAAGAGCGCCTCAATTTGAATGCGGGAGAAGAGGTCGATGAAGTTCAAGGGCTCGTCCCAGACGTAGAGGTGGGCTTTTTCGCACAGGCTGCGGGCGAGCATGGCCTTTTTCTTCTGGCCGCCCGACAGGTCTTCGAGGTTCCCCTCAAGCTGTCTGCGCTCAAAGCCGAGCTTGGTCAAAATCGCAAAGTAGAGGCTCTTGTCAAGCCCAAAGCGCAGCGCGTAGTCGCCGAGGCCGCCCGAGAGGTGGTCGGTCTTTTGCGAGATGGCCGACAGGACAAGCCCGCCGCCCCGCCACACGTCGCCGCTGTGGGGAATATCCTCCCCCAAAACGAGGCGCAAAAGGCTGGTCTTGCCGGCGCCGTTTGCCCCCTGCAGGGCGATGCGCTCGCCCCGGCGCAGCGTGAGGGAAAAGCCCGAGAGCGCACAAAACGGAAATGAGATATCTTTGAGCTCAACGAACCTGTCGCTGTGGTAGACCAGGGGCGACAGCTTCAAAGCCTCGACCTCCTCGGTGTTTTTCAAAAGTGCCAGCCGCCCCGCCGCCGCCTTTTCGCTTCTGGCCTCGACAGACTTGGCCCGCTTCATCATTTTGGCCGACTTTGCGCCGATATAGCCGCGGTCGGGCTTAAGCCCTGAATTTTTCGTACCGTACTTTGTGGCCTCGACCTTGTCGGCCCAGCCGGTCGCCCGCCTTGCCGCCTCGGAAAAGGCCGCGGCCTCTTTTCTCAGCCGCGCGTCGGCCGCCCGCTCGGCGGCGTCGCGCTCGAGGCGCTCTTTGTACCAGGCCGAAAAGCTGCCGGCACGGACCTCGACGTCGGTCTTATTTAAGACGACGAGGTGGTCGATGCAGGCGTCTAAAAAGGCCCTGTCGTGTGAGACGAGCAGAAAGCCGGGCTTTTTTTGAAGGTATGAGGCAAGCTGCGCGCGGCCCGCGGCGTCGAGGTGGTTGGTCGGCTCGTCAATGAGGGGGAATCCCCCCTCGCGCAAAAACATGGCGGCGAGGAGCGCCCGCGTCTTCTGCCCTTCGGACAGGAGCGAAAAGGGCTTTTCAAGGCTGTCCGCCAGCCCCAAAAGGGACAATTCGCGCTCAAGCTGCCATGGCTGCGCATCTGGACAGGCCTCCCCCGCCGCTTCAAGCAGGGGCAGCTCCGGATTTTTGGGGGCATACGGGAAATACTCAAAAGGCACGCCGGATGTGATGTCGCCGCCGCCGTGGAGCTCGCCCGCGAGGAGTTTTAGCAGCGTCGTCTTGCCGCGGCCGTTTCGCCCCGCAAGCCCGCACCGCCAGTTTGTGTCGAGCTGGAGCGTCAGCCCGTCAAAGACGTTGTGCGCGGCGCCGTCGTAGCCGAACGTGAGATTTTGGATTTGGAGCAAAGACATAAAAAATACACCTCTTTTCAAAGTCAAAAGGGACGCAAAGGCACGCCGCAACGCTGCTTGAATTTATCAAGTGGCGATCGCGTGACTACTTGCGCATCCTTTCAACTCCAATCCGTCGGTGATAGGGACAGTATAGCACAGTTTGGCCCCAAAGTCAAACGCGCGCCCGGCCGCATTGACGCGTGCCCCTTTTTGACTTATAATGATTTAAATAACCCAAAAAAACAGGTGGTTTTACAATATGACAGAAAATCTCGAAGCGACCCGCACAATTCTGGCCGCCGTCTACTACGGCGGGGCGACCGAGGAGAAGGGCGAAGCGGGGCTCGCCGAGCTCGAAAGCCTTGTCCGGACGGCGGGCGGCGCCGTCGTCGGCATCCTGACCCAGTCGCGGAGTGTGCCCGAAGTGCGCACTCTCATGGGCGAGGGCAAGGTGGCGGAGCTCGCCGACCTCGTGCGGGCGCTGGAGGCCGAGCTTGTCGTCTTCGACAACGAGCTCTCCCCCTCCCAGATTCGCAACCTCGAGGCCGACACCGGGGCCAAGGTCTTTGACCGCTCCATGCTGATTCTCGAAATTTTTAACCTCCACGCCGTGACGAGCGAGGGCAAGCTGCAAGTGGAACTCGCCCAGCTCCAGTACACGCTACCCC